>JBDSIV010000001.1:0-13158 GCA_039917755.1 Knoellia sp.
GTGCAGTGCATCGCCGCGGCCTGGTCCATGCCGCCCGTGGGCGCGCCAGCGATGTCGTTCTCGGCGCGCTGGCACGCCGCAGCCAGCACGGAGCGGCCCTCCGCGGTCTCGAGCAGCCCGAGCCCGAAGAGATCCGAAGCCGCCGCGGCGACCGAACATTCCAGGGCCGCGGAGCTGGACAGGCCTGCCCCGAGGGGCACTTGGCCGTCGACGACCACGTCAAGGCCGCGCACGGCATACCCAGCTTTGCGCAGGGCCCACAAGACTCCAGCGACGTATGCCGTCCACCCGGCTGGGTGCCCGGCCGCCACTCTGTCGATGCTCACCTCGACAGAGGAGTCCGACTGGAGGGAATGGATCCGCAGGGTGTCGTCCTCGCGCGCCGACGCGGCGCACCGGGTGCGGTGGGGAAGCGCGATGGGCAGCGCCAGACCCCCGTTGTAGTCAGTGTGCTCACCGATGAGATTGACCCGTCCGGGCGCCGACCAGACACCGTCGGGGGCGTGGCCGAAGCGGTCGGTGAAGGTCTTTGTGAGGCGTGGCACGCTGCGAGTCTAGGTCGCAGCACCTGACACAATGACGCGCATGTCCGCACCTGAGACCTCCCAGGCGGCTCCCCGGATCCTGTCCGGGATGCAGCCCACCAGCGATTCGCTCCACCTCGGCAACTACCTCGGGGCGCTGGTCAACTGGGTGAAGCTGCAGGACGAATTCGACGCCTACTACTTCGTCGCGGACCTGCACGCCCTGACGGTGCCGACCGACCCCGACGTGCTGCGGGACCGCACCCGCATGACCGCCGCGCAGTTTCTTGCCGGTGGCGTGGACCCGGAGCGGTCGGCCGTGTTCTGCCAGAGCCACGTCACCGAGCACGCCGAGCTGGGTTGGGTCATGAACTGCCTCACAGGGTTTGGCGAGGCCAGCCGCATGACCCAGTTCAAGGACAAGACCGCCAAGGGGCAGAACGCCAACGTCGGTTTGTTCACCTACCCGATGCTCATGGCCGCAGACATCCTCATGTACGACGCGGCCTTTGTGCCGGTCGGTGAGGACCAGCGCCAGCACCTGGAGATCACGCGCGACCTGGCCGAGCGCTTCAACACCCGCTTTGGTGAGGGCGGGCTGGTCGTGCCCGAGCCCTACATCGTCAAGGGTGCCGCCAAGATCCAGGACCTCCAGGACCCGACGTCCAAGATGAGCAAGACCGGCTCCTCGCCAAAGGGTCTCATCGACCTCATGCAGGACCCGGCCAAGATCGCCAAGAACATCAGGTCGGCGGTCACCGACACCGAGGCCGAGATTCGCTACGACCTGGAGACCAAGCCGGGGGTCTCGAACCTGCTGGCCATCCACTCGATCCTGTCCGGCACGCCGGTCGAGCAGCTTGAGGCGTTGTTCGCGGGACGCGGCTACGGCGACCTCAAGAAGGAGGTCGCCGACGTGGTCGTCGCCGCGGTCGAACCCTTCCAGGCCCGAATGCGGAACCTGCTCGACGACCCGGCCGAACTCGACCGGATCCTGGCGTCCGGTGCCGAGCGCGCCAGGGTCGTCGCCGAGGCGACGATGGCACGCGTGCGCGAGCGCGTCGGTCTCCTTCCCGCTGCCCGATAAGGTCGAACGCATGCCCACTCACGGCGTCTCCATCACGGTGCCCGAACCTCACGGGTCGGTGCTGCAGCAGGCTCGCGAACGCTTTGGCGACCCGTTGGCCCGCTTGATCCCGCCACACGTGACCCTGATGCCCCCGACCGAGATCGACGCGCCGTCACTCGAGGCCTTCGAGAAGCACTTGCAGGTCGTGGCCGCGGCTCATGCGCCTTTTCGGATGACCCTGGCGGGCACGGGCACGTTCCGTCCGCTGTCTCCGGTCGTTTTTGTGCAGGTGTCCTTGGGCATCTCGCAGTGCGAGCTCCTCGAGACCGCCGTCCGGCGAGGCCCGGTCGAGCGCCGCCTCGACTTCAACTACCACCCCCACGTCACCATCGCGCACAACCTCGGAGAGGAGCAGCTCGACGCAGCCTTTGAGGGGCTTGTCGACTTCCGCTGCACCTTCGAGGTCACCTCGTTCGAGCTGTTCCAGCAGACCGATGACGGCGTGTGGGGGCCTCTGTCCACGTTCGCTCTGGAGGAATGACCATGGACCGGGTCAAGCAGCTGTGGGCCGCCTTCCAACGGACTCGACTGTGGCGGGCCTGGAAGCGCTATGGCGACGCACGGGGCAACCTGCTGGCCGGTGGTGTGACCTATTTTGCGTTCTTCTCGATCTTCCCAGCGGTGGCGCTGGCGTTCACCGTCTTCGGGGTGTTGTTGCAGGACAACCCGCAGTGGCTCGGTCAGATCAGGGACTACTTGAACACCACGCTGCCGGGCTTCATCGACAACGGTGATGGCAAGGGGCTCATCCCGCTCGAGGCTCCCTCGGGCAACACCCTGACCCTGACGGGACTGGTCGGTCTCGCCGGCCTGCTCTTCGCCGGTCTCGGCTGGCTCGGTGCTCTGCGTGACGGCATCCGCGCGATCTTTGGCGCCGAAGGAGCCCCCGGCAACTTCCTCACGGCAAAGCTGCGTGACCTTGGCGTCCTCATCATCCTCGGGCTCGCGATCGTGGTGTCGGCAGCCGTGACCGGCGTGGCCGGAGCGGCGACGTCGTGGATCGCCAAACAGATTGGGCTCGGCGGACAGGAGTGGCTCCTCAGCCTCATCGCGTTCGCCGTGGGCGCGGTGCTCGACGGCATCGTCGTCCTCGTGATGCTGCGGCTGCTGTCCGGCGTAGACGTTCCGTGGCGCGGCCTGGTCGGGGGCGCGGTCGTGGGTGGCGTTGGGCTCACGCTGCTCAAGGTTCTCGGGACGAGCCTCATCGCTGGCACGACCTCGAACCCGCTCTTTGCGTCGATTGCCGTCGTCGTGGGCCTGCTCGTCTGGTTGAACTTCATGTCGCGCGTGGTGCTGCTCGCAGCTGCGTGGTCGGCGAACTCACTCGAACCGGACGCCGTCGCTGACCTCACCGAGGGCCAGCGTGCCAAGTTGCTCGAAGGGCCGATGCCGGTTGAGCTGCCGGAAGTCCCGCCTCACGCGCCGCGGGAATCGAACGCAGCCACACGGCATACCGATCGGGTTCTCGCACCCACGGCCAAGCGCTCCGAGGACCGGCTCAACCTCGCGCTGGGTGCCGCTCTCGGTGCCTCGGTCGCAGCCGGACTGGGCCTGGCGCGCAAAGTCCTGCGTGGCGTGACAACCCGCCGCTGATCTCTAGCGTTGATGTCCAGGTTCAATCGAATGCCCTGACTCATACTTTTTGGCAAGGGCCTGGGCCACGTCGTCGGGAAGGTATGCAGCAGTGACCTCGGGCAGCGTGGTCCCCGGGAGGCCTGCTCGAGGACCGTCGTGGCGACCGTCGACGCGAACGAGGAAGGTGGGCCTTTGCATCGACCTGAAGTGCAGGCGACCGAGATACTCGCCGACGATCCCGAGCGACAGCATCATGGCCCCGCTGAGGAGGGCCAACATCGAGGCCAACGTGGTGAAGCCAGCCACCGCGATGGAGCCGAACACGTAGCGGACGAGCACGAAGGCGAGGAGGAAGAAGCCCATGGCCGAGACCCCCAGCCCCAGCCACGTGACAAGACGGAGGGGAACCGTGCCATAGCCCGTGATCATGTTCATGGCATGACGCACGAGCTTCGAGAAGGTATACGAGGACTTGCCTTCGGCGCGTTGGTCCATGTCGACGTTGACTCGACGCACCGCCGTGGTCGTCCAGTTCAGCAGCACGTCGATGTTGCTGAACTGGTCTGCCACGTGTGCGAAACCGTCCCGCAGGTCAGTCCTGAAGGCGCGCAGGGCGCTGACGTCCCTGGCGCTCGGCACCTCGGCGGCAGCCAACGCCAACTTGACCGTCCGTGAGGCCAACGACCGCACAAAACCATGCTCTTCCTCCGACGCGACTCCGTAGACGAGGTCCAGCAGAGGATCTTCGCGCAGCGGCGCCACGAGTTTGGGTAGTTCCTCGGGCCGATGTTGAAGGTCATCATCCATGGTGACCGTCACCTCGTACTGGGCACGGGCCAATCCGGCGAGCAGGGCGTTGTGTTGGCCGTAGTTCCGGCGCAGAAGCACGGCGCGGACGTGTTGAGGATGGGCGCTCTCCAGTTGCCTGGCGACCGCGTAGGTGTCGTCAGGAGAGCCGTCCACGACAGTGATCACCTCGAAGGCATCACTGATCTCAGGCATGACGACAAGGAGGCGCTCCACCAACTCGTCCAGCGTCGCCCGTGAGCGGTAGCACGGAATGATCACGGAGATTCTCATGCGTTGTTTCCCATCGTTTTCTCGCTATGGGCCCTCGGTGGACTGCGAAAAGAGAAGAACCTGTGGCCAAGGTAGCTGCCGCCTGCCACGACGACGATCGCGAGAACCTGGGCCACCACAGGGTTCATCCCGAAACCTTCGACGAGCAACGGGGTCAAAACCACGCCTGCAGCAGCCCCCGAAGCCCAGACCGAGATGAAGCGCACGAAGTCGGTCCGAACGCGCCCCTGGGAGGCAAAAATCACGTGCCGGTAGGCAGGGAAAGCCGCCGCGATGGTAATCACCTGCGCCACGAGGATGGCGATCATGTAATGCCAACCCATCACCACATAGCCGAGCACCACGAGCGCCAAGTACCCAACTTGGGTGGTCCCCGCGACGACGAGGTACCGAAACTGGTGGAGCGCCCATGCCTGACTCGCGAGTAGGCGCAGTCTGGGCATGGTGGTCAAGATAACCTCAGATTCTCTGGGATGCTTGTCGGGTGAATCCTGTGCTCTTTACGACCCCATACACGACAGGCCTCGAAGCGGAGTACCTGACTCAGGCGCTCGCCTCCGGCCATTGGCAAGGGGACGGACCCTTCACGACTCGGGCCAACTCGTGGCTCGAGCAGTACACGGGGGCCCACCGTGCTCTTCTGACAACGTCCTGCACCCATGCTCTGGAGCTGGCAGCCATGCTGCTCGACCTGGGACCGGGCGACGAGGTCATCGTACCGTCCTTCACCTTTTCTTCGACAGCGACCGCAGTAGCGGTGCGAGGCGCGACCCCGGTCTTCGTCGACATCGTTCCCGGGACGCTCAACATCGACCCAGATCAGATCGTGGACGCCCTCACGCCGAAAACCAAAGCGATATTTTTCGTTCACTACGGGGGAGTGGCTGCTGATCTGGAGGCGCTCCAAACCATCGCGGCCACACACGGAGTTGCACTCGTTGAGGACAATGCGCATTCGCTCGGCGCGTCGTTCCGGGGGCAGCACCTGGGCACGTTCGGAACCTTCGCCACGCAAAGCTGGCATGCGACCAAGAACGTGGCTTGCGGAGAAGGTGGCGCCCTGCTGATCAACGATCCGGCCTACGTCGAGCGTGCTGAGATCATCCGCGAGAAGGGCACCAACCGTTCTCGCTTCCTGCGCGGTCAGGTGGACAAGTACACCTGGGTCGACCAGGGGTCCTCCTATCTCCCGTCTGAGCTGTTGGCTGCCGTTCTGACAGCTCAGTTTGAGCGCTTTGACCAGATCCAGGACAAGCGGCACGCGGTATGGGACGCCTACGACGCAGCACTTCAGGAGTGGGCCGTCGATCAAGGTGTGCGCTCCATGGCGGTGCCTGACGGATGCGAGCACTCTGCGCACCTCTACTACGTGATCATGACCTCCCCCGAGGACCAAGAAGGAATCATCAGGCATCTCAAGGATCGCGGCATCGTGGCGCCCTTCCACTACCAGCCCCTCGACACCGCCCCCGCTGGTCGAAGGCTCGGCCGCACTCCGCGACCCTGCACTGTCACTGCTGACAGCGCGGCTCGGTTGGTACGTCTGCCGCTTCACGCTGGCTTGAGCGAAGACCAGGTGGACAGGGTTATTGAGGGTGTCAGGTCCTACCGGAGCGTGCATTGAGCTGGGCTGGCTTGGCGGGCTCTGAGGTCACGTCATGGCACAGCGCGGTCGAGTCGGCCCGTTTCGGCCTCGACATCGGCAGGGTGGTGGTGGGCTACGACGTCACCGATGCCGCGTCGGCCGATTCTCGAGTGAGTGAAGAATTGCGCTCCTCCACAGAGGATCTGCTGATCCTGAGATGGCCGGCCCATTTCACGCGACTGGGCGCAGCTGTCGCGCACAGTGACTGGCTGACCTTTCCCGCTGACACGCTCACCTACTGGGAGGCCGCACCTTCTGCGCTGCTGATGGAGGGCGAGCTCGAGGAGGGCCTTGAGATCGTGCGCTCGACAACCGTGAGCAAAGCGACGGAGGAAGCGATCGCAGCGGTGCTGAGCGATTCCTTTGCAGCGTATGGCAGCCACTACAGCGCCAACCCCAGACTCGATGCGACCCAAGGTCTTGCGGGATACATCGAGTGGGCATGTGCCGCTTACCGCGCCGATCCGGGCAACGTCATCCTCCTTCACCGCGCTTCGCAACCGATCGGCGTGGCTACCATGACGGGCAGCGACGAGGACCTCGAGGTTGAGCTGGCCGGGCTCACGTCAGCGGCCCAGGGGCAGGGGCTGTACCCACGACTTCTGGCAGCTGTGGGCCAAGTGGCGGCGAAGGAGGGCTTCAGTCGGGTCATCATCTCGACTCAGGTGCACAACGTCCGAGTGCAGAGGGCGTGGGTCCGGGCAGGGATGAAACCTTTTGCCGCAGTCTCAACGGTGCATGCGTTGAGGCGCTGACTCAGCTCAGCGCAAGCGCAGGACTTTTACCGGTCCTTCGGCATACGTCTCGTCAGTCAAGGTCGACAGGTCCTTGGCGATGGGTCCCGCGCTGGCATCGGCAAACAACCAGACCACTCCCCGAGCCTTGAGGGCTGTCAGCCGCTCGGGAGTCGGGTCCTCGAAGGCACGGCGGTTGAGGGCGAAACGTTCGGGGTCGTGGAACGGCTGATTCACATAGCGGCGACCGCCTACCCCGTTGGCCTCATGAGCCTGCGCCGTGTACGCCCATCCTTCGAGGAAGATCCGCCGTTCAGTGAACGCTCCTACCCAGAAGCTGCGCGCATCGCAGAGGTTGGTCGTCACCTTGCCAATGCAGTACACGTTGGTGGCGACGACGTCGTCTGTGCCTGAGTTGTCGCGTAGCCACCTCGCGGCCCGCATCTCAGACGACGTCACTGTGCTCGGTTTGTCCGGGGAGTCGCGCTGAGAGATCGTCCTGGCATCATCAACGAATACGGTGGCAAGCATCAATGATGAGACCATCAGGACGCCCGTCGCGCCTGCCGTGAGGGCCCGTCCTGACACCCGGTGCGTCACCATTGTGATGAGGGAAGCCACTGCGACGATCACCAGGGTCCACCACATCAGGTCCGAAGATCCGGTGAGGTGCTCGCTGATCCTTCGAGCGGTCGGTTGAGGGAGCGCCGCACCGTATAGACACCCCGTGGCAAACAACCACAGGGCAGCGGCCCATGCGGCGTTGCGACGCCAACGCGCCAGAAGCCAGCCCAGGAGGAGCAGCAAGAACGGTGTACCTGCCGCAGCGAGACCGGTGACAATCGTCGAGTTGATCGAGCCGGGCTCGGGTCGGGGTCCAGATACGGCCTTGGCCATCACGGTGATGAGCACGCCCGTGGGCACCGCCGAGACAACCAGTAGCCCGGCCCGTGAGGCGCCGAGAGCCGCGACAGCTGCGCCCCAACCGATGGACATCCCCCACGCAGCCAAGAGGTGCCAGCCGAGGATGGCAGAATTCATGAAATAAACTTGAGAGAACCCGTCTTGATTGATCAACATCATGGCGCACCAGCCTGCGATCCCGATGCCCAGCAGGAACCACGAGGACATGTCGGTTCGTGAGAAGGCTGGAACTGCGGCAAGCATCCAGCCGTAGGCCATCACGTATGAGAGCAGAACCAGACAGAGCAGAACACCAGCGCCTGCAACCTTGAGACCGGGCAGGATCGGTTCCAGCGAAACCGGTGGAGAACCGCCCAGCATCAGGGCCCATGGGGCCGTTCCTCGAATGGTGCTGAAGAGTTGGATTTTCACGCCCGCGGACCCGCCCGAACTCAGCGGGAGCGACGCGAGAGTCACCCCTCCCACCAGAGCTGTCGCCCGGCACAGGCCAGGTAGGAGTCTGCGGCTCACAAACGCACTGACCACAGTCGCGAGCAGCACTCCACAGAGCAGCACCGGCAGCACGGAGGTCTTGGCGCCGGCAGCCCCTACGAGCGCGAGAGTGAGCAGCGTCCACTCGCCTCGGCGCATGTGGCCGGTTCTGGCAATGGCAGTGAGCGGCAGCATCGCAAGAAGGGCAATCGGTACGGCAAACTGCTGGCTGGGGCTGTGGACGTTGAAGGCGCCCGTCCCGAACAGGGTGAACCACGTCGGCCAGATGGCAGCCGACAATCCGGCCGTTCCGGCAGCGAGAACGCCGGGCCATGTCCGACCACTGAGCTGTCGGCCGACAAGGACCATCATGGCCAAACCCAACAGCACGATAGGGGGCATCCACAGCCGGGCAAACACCACGGGAAGGTCGATGGACGTAGAAAGAGCCATCGCACCCACGTGGGCATTGGCGAACCAGTGGTAGAAGAACGGCTCGCCTGCGACTTGGGGCACATCCGGAGGCAGTGAACGCATCGTCTGTGCTGTCAGAGCCAAATGCCAATAGTCGTCTTGATACCAAGCGCCGGCCCGGTCGGGGAGGTGACTCCGCGCCATCAACTGGGTGCCGACAGCGCCCAGCGGTAGCGCGGTTGCGCACACGAAGCCCCACAGAGTGGCCGGGTGGAGCGAGGTCGTGAACCTGGCGAGTCGCCAGCGGCGGCGGAGCCCTGGGATCGTGAGGAGCGGGAGGACAACGATAAGTGGCCAGGCAAGGAGGTAGTGCTGGACACCTAGAGCGGTGAAGAGCGCCCACGCCACGAGTTGGAGGACAAGGCCCAAGACGGAGCCGACGACAAGGTCATCGAACCGATCTTTCGGTGTCCTCAGCAGCCGCTGCATCAGAACACCGGGCACGGTGACGGACCACAACCACACGCCCAGGTACAAGGCGATGTCCCACGGTGAAGTTCGAGTGGCAAGCCAGTAACCAATGGTGGTGAGGGCGAGCGTGGCTATCGCCAGTCCACGCAGAAGGGTGCTCGCCTTCACGGGCCCTCAGGATCAGCGTTTCGCCGACCAAGGCAAAGAGGCGTCAACGAACGCCTTTCAGCCACGGGTGACCAGGTTCTGGATGGTGGCATATTTCGCCTCGGTCACGTCCTTCATTGGCCGCCACCAGCTCTCGTTGTCTCGGTACCACTCGATGGTGGCCATCAGGCCCTCTCGGAAACTCGGATACTCAGGGGTCCAGCCGAGTTCGGTCCGGAGCCGACTCGAGTCGATCGCGTAGCGGCGGTCGTGCCCGGGGCGGTCGGTGACGTGGTCGAAGTCGTCGCTTTGCTTGCCCATGAGCTCAAGGATGTCGCGGACCACGGTTTTGTTGTCCACCTCGCCGTCGGCGCCGATGAGATAGGTCTCGCCGAGTTCACCCTTGTCGATGATCGTCCAGACGGCGCGGTTGTGGTCGTCGACGTGGATCCAGTCGCGCACATTGAGCCCGTCGCCGTAGAGCTTGGGGCGGACGCCGTCGAGAATGTTGGTGACTTGGCGGGGGATGAACTTCTCGACGTGTTGGCGCGGGCCGTAGTTGTTGGAGCAGTTCGAGATCGTCGCGGCGAGGCCGAACGAGCGAACCCACGCTCGGACGAGCAGGTCACTCGCCCCCTTCGTCGAGGAGTACGGACTCGAAGGGTTGTACGGCGAGTCCTCGGTGAAGCGGGCCGGGTCGTCGAGCTCGAGGTCTCCGTAGACCTCATCCGTGGAAATGTGATGCAAGCGCTTGCCGTGCTGGCGCACCGCTTCGATGAGCGTGTACGTACCGATGACGTTTGTGTGCACGAACGGCCACGGGTCTGACAGGGAGTTGTCGTTGTGCGACTCGGCCGCGAAGTGGACGATGAGGTCAGCGTCCGAAACGAGGCGATCGACCAGTTCGGCATCGGTGATGCTTCCGCGCACGACCTTCACTTGGCCCTCCAGGCCCGCGAGAGACGCCTCTGAGCCGGCATACGTCATCGCGTCAAGGACAGTGATCTCCACGTCGGGTCGCGTCTTCAGCGTCAGATGGACGAAGTTGGACCCGATAAAGCCGGCTCCGCCGGTGACAAGTGTGCGCATGCCCCAAGGATAGTGAGTGCGTGGCACGTGTCCCGTCATGCAGGCTCTTGGCTAGGGTGCATGTCATGAAGGGAATTATCCTGGCCGGAGGCTCGGGGACGCGGCTGCACCCGATCACGCGAGGCATCAGCAAGCAACTCATGCCGATCTATGACAAGCCGATGGTTTATTACCCTCTGTCGACCCTGATGATGGCAGGCATCCGTGAGATTCTCGTCATCACGACGCCGCAGGACCTCGACCAGTTCGAACGCCTGCTGGGCGACGGCAGTGCGTGGGGTACCGAGATCTCCTATGCCGTCCAGCCACATCCCGACGGCCTCGCCCAGGCTTTCATTATTGGCGAGGACTTCATCGGGAATGATTCGGTCGCACTGGTCCTCGGGGACAACATCTTCTACGGCATGGGGCTTGGGCGCTCACTTCGCTCCCTCACCGACGTTCGCGGTGGCCACATATTCGCGCACCACGTGACGGAGCCATCGGCATACGGAGTCGTCGAGTTCGACGACGACGGGCGAGTGCTGTCGATCGAGGAGAAGCCCTCGCGGCCCAAGTCGAGTTATGCGGTGCCAGGGCTCTACTTCTACGACAACAGCGTCGTAGAGGTCGCACGCGATCTCAAACCCAGTGCGCGCGGAGAACTCGAGATCACGGGGATCAACGACGCCTATCTGCAGCGCGGCGAACTCACCGTCACAGTCCTTCCGCGAGGCACGGCGTGGTTCGACACCGGGACCTTCGAAGGGCTCATGGATGCCAGCCAGTTCGTGCACATCATCGAGGCCAGACAGGGCACGAAGATTGGTTGTGTTGAAGAGATTGCCTGGAGCGCCGGGTGGATCAATGACTCCCAGTTGACAGTCTTGGCCGATGACCTTGTCAAGAGTGGCTATGGCACGTACCTGCATGCTCGACTCGCCGAAGGAGTCGGGCGCTACTAAGGGGCAAGGATGCCCTGTTGAGTGCGTGGCGGGGTCGCTTTCGGCAAGGTGTCTGGTTTCAGTTCGCGCAGGACGTGCGAGCTGTGGCGTAGTGCCCGACGAGCTCTTGCGTGAGGCACTCCCACGAGCGACCCCGGACCGCCTCCAGCCGTAGCGCCCAGGGTCGCCAGTCTGCATCGCCCACCAGCGCGTCGACGTGATCGTGGAGCGAGCCGGGGAGGTCGGGGTCGAAGAGAAGCCCAGTCCGCCCGTGGCCGATGAGGTCGAGGGGGCCGCCGCGAGCCGGTGCCACGATGGGCAGCCCGAACGCAGCGGCCTCCTGGAGGGTCTGGCCGAAGGTCCCCCGGGTGCCGGTGTGCACGAAGACGTCGAACGCGGCATGCACGCCACGGCCTCGGTGAGCTGCGCGCCGACCTGCGCTCGGTTCGGGCCGTCGACGATGATTACGAGGCGCGTCCCGGGGATCTGCGCAACCTCGGTGAGGCGCCACAGCTCCCTCTCGGGCGCCAGTCGCCCGACGTAGCCCAGGAGCACCTCACCGCCGGGAGCGAGTGCCCGGGCAACGCGAGTGTCCCGGCGTCGGCGTGCCAACGCGGCGAAAACAGGCTCGTGGCGACGTTTCTGGCCCACAGGTCCGTCCGAGCTACTCCGCGGGAGCGAAGATCCGCGAGGGTGGCGCGCGACGGCGCGAGGGGCGAGGTCGGCGTGCATGTGCATGCGTCGGATCGCGCCCCAGGCCGCGCTGGCGCCCCTACGCCGCGGATGAACGGCGACGCAGCGTGGATGACGTCGGGCTTGAACTCCTCGAGCGTCCTGCGCAGGGCGGGTGTCGGCACACCGATGGGGAACTGGCACACCAAGATCGACGGCAGACCGCGCACCCTGAACCTTCGAACGTCATCAACGCCGGGGCGGGCCGCGATGATCAGTGCCTTGGGGCCGCGCGCACGCAGGGACTGAGCCACCCGGCATACGCTCGTGGTCACGCCGTTGAGCGTCGGGAGGAACGACTCCCATGGCAACTCGCATGAGTCCACGGCCCCGACACCACGTGGTGGTGCGTCAGCCAAGGGTGTGCCAGGTGATCAGCAGGTGAACGTCAGATCGTCGGCAGCGTGACGAGGAAGACCTCGCCGCTGCCGGTCACCTTGACGTCGTGGTCGCGAGCGGACAGGTAGGCCGCCCGCACCGGTCCCAGTGCGAGGCTCGCCTGCGGAGTCGTCAGCGTGGCCTCCCCGTGGAGGCAGAAGACGATGCGAGGCGTGCCATCTCCGGGGAGGGCCACCTCGTCGGGGGAGCGCAGGCGACGCAGCGCGAAGCGGTCCGACGTGCTCGGGAAACGCTCGGTGTTGGGGAGTGCCGGGTCCGGCTCGGCATGCCCGACGCTGCCGTCGGCCGCCGGGTCGACGATGCGCAGCAGCTCGGGGACGTTGAGCTCCTTGGCCGTGAGACCGGCGCGAACAACGTTGTCGGAGTTGGCAAGCACCTCAACGCCGAGCCCCCCGACATAGGAGTGCAGGACGCCCGCGGGCACATCGATGTAGTCGCCGGGCTCGAGGACCCGGTGATACATGAGCAGGAGCACCGCGAGACCGATGTCGTCCGGGTGGTCCTCGGCGACGTGCGCGATGGCGGCGCACTGGTGGCCCTCGTCGTCGGGGCTGGCCGAGGCGCGCACGCACGCGGCGACGAGCTCACGGGCGAAGGCGGTGTGCTCGTCGGCGGCAGTGGCCAGGATCGCGGCGAGGAGGGCATGGCTGGGCTCGGGCTCGGTGCTCGCGGCCTCGACGAGGGCGGTCAGTCGGGGGACGGCGAGGCGCTTGGTGAGGGAGGCGACCTCGTCGGGTGTGCGCATGCCGACGAAGACCGTGAAGGGGGCGATGGCCACGAGCATCTCCGGCTTGGCCCAGTCGTCGATGTAGGTCGCGTCAACGTTGCCCGTGGCACGGTCGCGCTCGCGGATGGTGCGCGCCTGCTCGGCGGTCGGGTGGACCTGGATCGAGATCGCTCG
>JBDSIV010000002.1:0-7728 GCA_039917755.1 Knoellia sp.
ATGTCGTTGGCGTTGAGGTCCGGCATCTTCTGCTCGGCGATCTCGCGCACCTGGTCCGTGGTCAGCTTGGCGACCTTGGTCTTGTGCGGCTCGCCGGAGCCCTTCTGGACGCCCGCAGCCTTCTTGATCAGCTCGGACGCCGGGGGCGTCTTCGTGATGAAGGTGAACGAACGGTCTTCGAAGACGGTGATGACGACGGGGATGATGTTGCCCCGCTGGTGCTCGGTCGCAGCGTTGTACGCCTTGACGAACTCCATGATGTTGACGCCGTGCTGGCCGAGGGCCGGACCGACGGGGGGAGCCGGGGTCGCCGCACCAGCCTGGATCTGCAGGTTGATGTAGCCGGAGACCTTTTTGCTCTTGGGAGGCATGCTGTGTGTCCTTTGTTGATTGTGGGCCCACGCCGTGGGCGATGACCCGGTTGCAGTGCTGGCGAACGCTCAGAGCTTGGAGACCTGGCTGAACGACAGCTCGACCGGGGTTTCCCGGCCGAAGATGGAGACGAGAACCTTGAGCTTCTGGCTCTCGGCGTTGATCTCGGAGATCGTGGCCGGCAAGGTCTCGAACGGGCCGTCCATGACGGTGACCGATTCGCCGACCTCGAAGTCGACGAGCGGGGCATCGGGCTTGGAACCCGCGCCGGAGCCAGAGCCGCCCGCGCCGGAGGCGGCAGCGGAGAGTTCGAGCTCGGCCGGCTTGATCATCGTGTAGACCTCGTCGAGGCTCAGCGGCACCGGCTGGTGCGCGTTGCCCACGAAGCCGGTGACACCGGGCGTGTGACGCACGGCGCCCCACGACTCGTCGGTGAGGTCCATGCGGACGATGACGTATCCGGGCATCCGGACCCGGCGAACCAGCTTGCGCTGACCGCCCTTGATCTCGGTGACCTCCTCCATCGGGACCTCGATCTCGAAGATGAAGTCCTCCATGTTGAGGGACTGGATACGGGTCTCGAGGTTGGTCTTCACCCGGTTCTCGTAGCCGGCGTAGGAGTGGATGACATACCAGTCACCGAACTTCGAGGCGAGGTCCTCCTTGAACGCCTTGACCGGGTCGATGTCGGTCGGGACCACGTCGCCGTCCTCGTCGGACTCGGTGGTTGCGGCCTCGAGGGTGCTCTCGGCGGGGACGTTGCTGTCGGCGTCTGAATCGCCTGCCTCAGCCTCGTCGTCGGAAGCTGTCTCGTCGGTGTCGGAGGCCTCGTCGACCGGCAGGTCGAGGAACTCGGGAGCGGTGTCGCCGAGGGTCAGCGACTCACGCTGGGCGGCGCTGTCGGTCTCTTCGACGGCGAGGGTCTCGGCGTCGCCGGAGGTCGACTCGGCGTCCTGGGACGTCCACTGGTCGGACACGTGCGGACCTACTTCCTGTGCAGCGTTTGTTTCATGTGGGGCGGGCGCAACCTCTGCGAGGTCGGGCGAACTCAGCCGCCGTTGCCGAAGGCGAAGGAGACGAGCTTGCGGAAGCCGAAGTCCATGCCTGAGACCAGCGCCATCATCGCGGAGACGAAGACGATGACGACGAGCGTGTAGTTCCACAGCTCGTTGCGGGTCGGTCGGACGACCTTGCGCAACTCGTCGAGGATCTGGCTGATGAACAGACCCAGAGACCCAAAGAGCCGCGACACGGGGTTGCGACCATCGCCCGAGCTCTTGCTCGCACGACGTGCGTCGCGGGACTCGCCCACTTCCGTCACAGTTCCTCTTCTCCGAAATGATCTGAACCTGCAGGGCAGGAGGGACTCGAACCCCCAACCGCCGGTTTTGGAGACCGGTGCTCTACCAATTGAGCCACTGCCCTAGGAACGCACTCGCTGGGAGGGTGGTTCCGGAGGTGACGACAGGCATGACGAATCATGGTGCCGATCACCGAGCAACCAGCATACGGGAGCAGCGGCCCACACGCGAAACCACCCGATGGACGCCCGTCGATTGTGCGGCCCGACCTCTGGGAGGATTGCGACGTGACCGAGCAGAGCACCCTCGCCCCCCTGTCGTCCCTCTCCCCCGCGGACCTCGAGACGTTCCTCGAGAGCCAGCGCACGGCATACGCCGATCTTCAAGGTCGTGGCCTCACCCTCGACCTCACGCGCGGCAAGCCCTCGGCGGAGCAGTTGGACCTGTCCAACGCGCTCCTCGACCTGCCCCAGGGGCACAAGGACGCTGCCGGGACCGACGTGCGCAACTACGGCGTCCTCGCGGGGCTCCCGGAGCTGCGGGCCATCTTTGCGGACCTGCTCTGGGTCGAGCCCTCCCAGGTCGTTGCTGGAGGGAACTCGAGCCTGACGATGATGCACGACTGCCTTGTCCAGCTCCTGCTGCATGGCGCGCCGGATTCCCCGCGCCCCTGGTCGCAGGAGGAGAGG
This sequence comes from Knoellia sp., assembly GCA_039917755.1. Classification (GTDB taxonomy): domain Bacteria; phylum Actinomycetota; class Actinomycetes; order Actinomycetales; family Dermatophilaceae; genus Knoellia. The sequence goes on from JBDSIV010000002.1 coordinate 2,363, forward strand.
GTGAAGTTCATCTGCCCGGTGCCGGGCTACGACCGCCACTTCACCATGCTCGCCTCGTTCGGCATCGAGATGCTGCCCGTGCCGATGCACGAGGACGGACCCGACGTCGCTGCCGTGCGCGAACTCGTCAAGGACCCGGCCGTCAAGGGCATCTGGATCGTCCCGACCTACGCGAACCCGTCGGGATCCATCTGCTCGCAGGAAATCGCGAGCGCGCTGGCCGCGATGGAGACGGCGGCACCGGACTTCCGCATCTTCTGGGACAACGCCTACGCCTTCCACCACCTCACCGAGGACGAGGCCAAGAGCGCCGACATCATCACGTTGGCGTCCGGTTCGGGCCACCCCAACCGGCCGCTGATGTTCGCGTCCACCTCGAAGATCACCTTCGCCGGGTCCGGTGTCGCGTTCTTTGCCGCTTCTCAGACCAACGTCGACTGGTACCTCGGGCACCTGCAGTTCGCCTCGATCGGCCCCGATAAGGTCAACCAGCTGCGTCACGTGCAGTTTTTCGCGTCCGCCGACGGTGTGCGTGAGCACATGGCCCGCCACCGCACGATCCTCGCGCCGAAGTTCGCCGCAGTCGAGACCGCGCTGGCCTCCTCCCTTGCCGGGCGCGAGGTGGCGACGTGGTCCAAGCCGCAGGGTGGCTATTTCGTCAACCTCGACGTCCTGGACGGCACCGCCTCGCGCGTCGTCGAACTCGCCAAGGGTGCCGGCATCGCCCTGACCCCCGCGGGTGCGTCCTTCCCGCTCGGCGACGACCCTCGCGACCGCAACATCCGTCTGGCTCCCAGTTTCCCGGTGCTGACCGAGGTCGAGACCGCGATGGCGGGCGTGGCAACCTGCGTCCTTCTCGCCGCCGCTGAAAAACTGACGGGCCAGCGAAGCTGAAAGGGGTCGTGGGCGTGCAAGGCTGAATGCATGAGCGATGACCAGTCTGGAACCGAGAACTTCGACACTGACCTGGGCTCGATGAGCCTGGACGATGGGGTGGACGCGGGCAGCGGTGAGCCCGATCTGCTCGACTCGAGCGAGGGCGACAACCTGCCCGCCACTCCCCCGGACCAGCAGTCGCGCGCGACGGAGTGGGGCATGACCGCCTCAGAGCAGGCTCAGGGCGACTCGATCGAGCAGCGCATCGCCCAGGAGGAGCCGGACCCGGACTCTGCCTATGGCGCGCCCGACAACGAGTCGGGTCTGGACGGTCCCTCGGACATCGGGGGCGACGACCCAGACGCGATCCCCGCGTCCGAGGACTTCCTCGGCGAGCCCAGTGAAGACGTTGATGGCGGCTCCCTCACGGCCCCTGACGAGGGCCTGCGCCAGGACGATGAGGGATCCCTCATTGGTGAGGGCGGCGCAGACTCTGGCTCTCTTGACGCCGAGTCCCCGGAGGAGTCCGCCATGCGCGTCGTCGAGGAGTGAGCGCACCCCCCCTCTCGTCGCGCAGCACTCGCGACACCGCCATCCTGCCCAAGGCACACCTGCACCTGCACTTCACCGGGTCCATGCGGATCGAGACCGTGCGTGAGATGTCGGCGTCACATGGTCTGCGCCTGCCTTCGGCCCTGGAGGCGGACTGGCCGGTCACGTTCGAGACTCGCGACGAGCGCGGATGGTTCCGGTTCCAGAGCCTGTATGACGCGGCGCGTCACTGCGTGCGCGGCGAGGCCGACATGCGCCGGATCGTGCGTGAGGCGGCCTTGGACGACGGCGCAGAGGGGTCACGATGGTTGGAGATCCAGATCGACCCCACGTCCTATGCACCGTTTGTTGGTGGGATCACCCCGGCCCTGGAGATTGTCCTCGATGAGGCGGCGGCCGTATCGCGAGAGCCCGGCGCGGCCCAGGTCGGGGTCATCGTGGCGGCCTCGCGAATGCGTCACGAGCTGGAGTCGCGCACCTTGGCGCGCCTGGCTGCCCGGTATGCCGGTGAGGGACCGGGTGCCGTCGTGGGCTTTGGCTTGAGCAACGACGAACGTCGTGGGGAGACGGAGTCTTTTGCGGCGGCGTTTGCCATCGCTCGACGCGCCGGGCTCGCGTTGGTGCCACACGCCGGGGAGCTGCTGGGGCCGGCGGCGGTGGAGCGCACCCTGACCGCGTTGGAACCCGACCGGCTGGGGCACGGTGTCCGGGCGGCGGAGGACCCGCGCACGCTGGACCGGGTCGTGGCCGACGGGGTGGCGTTGGAGGTGTGCCCCGGGAGCAACCTGTCGCTCGGGGTCTATGACGAGATCGAAGACGTGCCGTTGCGCCAGCTCGTGGACGCCGGGGCGGTCGTGGCACTGGGAGCGGACGACCCGTTGATCTTCGGGACGCGACTCACCGAGCAGTATGAGGTCGCGCGCCTTGTGGGTTTCTCCGATCCCGAGCTGGCCGAACTCGCCCGGGGGTCGCTGAGGGCCTCGCGAGCGCCAACCGAGGTGAGGGACGCGGCACACGCGGACATCGAGGCCTGGCTGGCGGCAGGGCCGGCCTGAGTCGTTCGGGGATGGACCGCTCCGTCACCGTCCCAGCCTCTAGGTTGGGTCAATGCAGACACCTCCCGCGAGCGCCGCGTCGTCCTCTGTCCCGCACGCAGGGCTGTCGGACGTCCTCGGGCGGGCCGGTGGCGCCGTCCTCGCTGGCGTGTTCGGTCTCATGGCAAGGGCGCGCGGCACCCGGGCGCTGCACGCGGTCGGGTTCTGCGGCACTGGAGTTCTCACGGTTCGACCTGAAGGCCACAGCGGGGTGGAGCTGCTCGACGATCCCGGACCTCACCCGTGCCTGGTGCGGTGGTCCCGCGCGACCGGACTGCGCCACGGCCCGGACATCGAGGGACTGGCAGTGCGGCTGCAGGGACCGGCCGCGGGTGATGTGCTCCTGGCGTCCACAGGCACGGGGCTGGTGACGCGACACCTCCTCACCGTGCGTTCCCGTCACAACCACGGGCCCCTCACCACGCTGCTGCCGTTGTCGACCGAGCGAGGACCGCTGCTCCTGCGTCTGGATCCCGCGCGCAACGTCTCGGCGCCGACGGGTGAGGGCGAGGGCCAAGGCACCCCTCCCTCGGCGTACCGGTTGCTCGTCTCGGCCCCGGGCAGGCCCTGGCACGAGCGCGGCGCGCTTGACATCACGTGGACCGAGCACGACTGCAGCCGGCGACACGACCCCGTGGGTCACCCGCCCGTCGGATCGTGGACCCCTCCACTGTGGGCGCACCTGCGCCAACCCTCGTATGCCGCGTCGCAGCAGGTGTGCGCCGACCCTGAGGAGCCGAGTCGTGACTGAGCCGGACGCTGGCCCGAAGGAGCACGACGAGCGCTGGCTCGTCGTGAAGGGTCGGCGCTGGCGCCGGCAGGACCCCCACCTCCCGTCTGACGTCGCCGAGCGGCTGCTCTCCCACCTCGGGAGAGGACGCTCGGGCGTGAAGTCGGCGACAGCGGCGGGCGAGGACCCGGCTCCCTCGCGAGGGCGGGTCGACCTCGCCAAGCACGGACTCGGCGAACGCGGCACTCCGTGGTGGGAGCAAGACGCAGGGCAGCGGCGGGCCCGCTGGGAGGAGGCGTTGAGCGCCCTTGACGCCCTTGATGGCTGAAACCCCCGCCCTGCGACTGCTGCTGCTCGCGGACACCCACGTACCGGCCCGCGCCCGTGACCTGCCACCGCAGGCGTGGGAAGCCGTGGATGCTGCCGACGTGGTGATCCACGCCGGCGACTGGATGGCGCCGAGCCTGCTCGACGCTCTGGAGGCGCGGGCTTCACGGCTCATCGGGGTCTGGGGCAACAACGACGGGCCAGCGCTGCGTCGGCGGCTTCCGGAGGTGGCCCGCTTCGAGCTGGGTGGGTTGGTCTGGGGCGTCGTCCACGAGACCGGAGCCCGGACCCGCCGTGAGGAGCGGATGCGCACGGCCTACCCCGATCTCGACGTGCTCGTCTTCGGGCACAGTCACATCCCGTGGGACACCGAGCACGCGGGGCTGCGCCTGCTCAACCCCGGCTCACCGACCGACCGTCGCCGACAGCCGTTCTGCACGTTCATGACGTGCACGGTGGGCTACGGAGCGATCCATGACCTCGAGCTGCACGCCCTGCCGCCACGGCACCGACTCCCCTAGCCCGCGAGGAAGTCCAGCCGGATGCTCCGGTCATGGTTGTCGACGTTGAGGTCGACCAGGCAGATGCTCTGCCAGGTGCCGAGGGCGAGGCGTCCGCCCTCGACGGGCACGCTTGCGTAGGGCGGGACGAGCCCGGGCATGACGTGCGACCGACCGTGCCCCGGGGTTCCGTGCCGGTGACGCCACCGGTTGTCGGCCGGCAGGAGCTCGCCAAGAGCAGCGAGCAGGTCGTCGTCGGACCCGGCGCCGGTCTCGATGATCGCGATGCCGGCGGTGGCATGCGGGACAAAGACGTGGAGCAACCCGTCGCCGAGTTCGCGCACGAAGTCCGCGCACTGGCCGGTCAGGTCGAGGACGACCTCCTCGCCTCCGGTGCGCACCTGCAGGGTGGTGGTCCTCATGAGGGTCTCCTCAGAGCTCGTGGCCGATGAAGACGGGCTCGTTGACCAGGATGACCCCGAAGCGGTCGTGCACCCCGTCGCGCACGTGCCGAGCCAACGTCGCGATGTCTGCGGCTGTCGCCGATCCGCGGTTGGTGACAGCGAGCGTGTGCTTCGTCGACAAGGCGGCGGGGCCCGGCATACCGAAGCCCTTGGTGAAGCCCGCCTTGTCGATCAGCCACGCGGAACTCGTTTTGACGCCCCCGCTGGCATCGGCGAAGCGAGGCGGCGTCGGACCATCGGCGCCGAGCTCCGATCGCACCCGCGACTCCAGCTCCTCGAACCGAGCCGCCGACATCATCGGGTTGGTGAAGAACGAGCCGCAGCTCCACGTGTCGTGGTCGGCAGGGTCGAGCACCATGCCCCGCTTGCGGCGCTGCTCGAGCACCGCCTCTCGAGCATCAGCGAGAGGCACCCGGGCGCCCACCTCGACGCCCAGACCGGCGGCCAGGTCGGCATACGCGATCGGCTGGGAGAGGTCGGCGATCACGAACTGGAAGGTCACGTCGAGCACGACGTAGTTCGAGCTCGCCTTGAACAGTGAATGGCGGTAGGTGAAGGTGCACTCAGCCGCGCTGAAACTGCGCACCTGTTGAGTGCCGCGGTCCCACACGCGGACCCGGGCAAGGGTCTGGGCGACCTCCTGCCCGTAGGCACCGACGTTTTGCACGGGCGTGGCCCCGGCAGAACCGGGTATGCCGGACAGCGCTTCGATTCCCGACCAGCCTTGCGCTACGGCGTGAATGACGACGTCGTCCCACACCTCACCAGCGGCGACGCGAACCGTCGCACCACCACAGGAGTCGCTGGACTCCACCTCGATGCC
>JBDSIV010000003.1:0-9748 GCA_039917755.1 Knoellia sp.
CCCTGCCCAAGGTGGTCGTCGCCGCGAGCTGTGGCATCGAGCCAACGCGCATCGTGGAGTACAAACCGATGCTCGACGCCGCCCTGGACCGCAGCACCCACAAGCCCGAGTCCGTCATCGTCTTCCAACGCGAGCAGGCCCGGGCCGCGGTGGGCGAGCGCGACACCGAGTGGGAGGAGATGGACTGGGACGAGCTCGTCGCCGACGCAGAGCCGGCCGACTGTGTCGAGGTCGCGGCGACCGACCCGCTCTATGTCCTCTACACGTCCGGCACGACCGGACGCCCCAAGGGGATCGTCCGCGACAACGGCGGTCACGCGGTCGCGCTCCGGTGGTCGATGGACAACATCTATGGCATCAACCCCGGCGACGTGTGGTTCACCGCGAGCGACGTCGGGTGGGTCGTCGGCCACTCCTACATCGTCTATGCGCCGCTGCTCACGGGCGCGACCACCGTTCTCTACGAGGGCAAACCGGTCGGCACCCCCGACGCCGGGGCCTTCTGGAGAGTCATCGCCGAGCACAAGGTGCGGGCCATGTTCACTGCCCCCACGGCATACCGGGCCATCAAACGCGACGACCCCCAAGGTGAGCTGTTGGCTCAGTACGATCTCTCCTCGCTTGAGACCCTCTTCCTCGCGGGTGAGCGACTCGACCCCGACACCTATGAGTGGGCGACGTCGACGCTGGGCGTGCCCGTCGTCGACAACTGGTGGCAGACCGAGACCGGATGGCCGATCGCCGCGAATCCCCATGGGCTGCAACCGATGCTGATCAAGGCGGGCTCTCCCACCGTTCCCATGCCCGGGTATGCCATCGCCATTCTCGACGAGACCGGTGCGCCGCTGCCGGCCGGCGAGGAGGGCGCCATCGCCATCCGGCTTCCGCTGCCGCCCGGGACGCTGGCGACGCTCTGGGGAGACGACGAGCGCTACGTCGACGGCTACCTGTCGCTCTATCCCGGCTACTACGCCACGGGTGACGGCGGCTACGTCGACGAGGACGGCTACCTTTTTGTCATGGGTCGCACCGATGACGTCCTCAACGTTGCGGGACACCGGCTCTCGACCGGTTCGATCGAAGCGGCCCTCGCTGGTCACCCTGATGTCGCCGAGTGCGCCGTCATCGGTGTCGCCGACGAGCTCAAGGGCCAGCTGCCGCGCGGACTCGTCGTCCTCAAGGGCGGAGTCGACGGTTCTGGCCCCGACGGCGAGCGCATCTGCAAGGAGCTCGTGCAACGGGTGCGCGACGAGGTTGGGGCCGTGGCCGCCCTGAGGCAGGTCGACATCGTCGCCGCGCTGCCCAAGACGCGCTCCGGCAAAATCCTGCGCAAGACCATGCGCGAGATCGCCGACGGCCGCACCCCCACCATCCCGGGGACGATCGAGGACGCGTCGGTCCTGGACACTCTCGGACCGGTCCTGCGACCCTCCCCCTAGCCTGAGCGGGTGCAAGGAGTCTTCACAGGATTCGCGACGATCGGCGTGGTCATCGCCGTTGGCGCCCTCCTCGCTCACCTTCGCATCCTCGACCTGACTGCGCAACGGGTCCTGTCGCAGGTCTCCTTCTTCGTGGGCTCCCCCGCCCTGATGGTGATGACGTTGGGTCGCGCGGACGTCCAGGACGTCCTATCCGCGAACCTTGTGGCCACGACCGTGGCCGCGCTCGTCCCTCTCGCCCTGTATGCCGTCGGCGCCCGTTTTGTCTGGCACCGACGGCTCGGTGAGGGAACCATCGGAGCCCTCTCCTCGGCATACGTCAATGCGGGAAACCTGGGAATCCCGGTGGCGAGCTACGTCCTCGGTGATGCGTCCTACGTCGCGCCGACGCTGCTGCTCCAGCTCATCGTGCTGCAGCCGATTGCGTTGGCACTGTTGGATGCTGACGCGCTGGGCCGATCGCCCTCGTTCGTGCAACTCGTGACCCGCCCGTTCAAGAACCCGCTCACAGTGGGCTCTCTCTTCGGGGTGTTGCTGTCGGTCACAGGGTGGACGCTGCCGGACTTCGTGGGCAATCCCCTCGAGCTCCTGGGCAACATGGCGGTCCCGGCGATGCTCGTCGCCTATGGCATCGCGCTGCGTCTCGGACCCGGCCTGGGCACAGCCGGATCGGTGAGCGAATTGGCGACGACGTCCCTGCTCAAGCTCCTCGTGCAACCCGTTGTCGCGTATGCCGTGGCGCACCTCGCGCTCGGAGTCGACGGGCACGCTCTGCTCGCCGTCGTCGTCACGTCGTCGCTGCCCACGGCACAGAACATCTTTGTCCACGCAACGCGCTATGACCGGGCAACAGTGCTGGCCAGGGACACGATCCTTCTCACGACAATGGGCTCGGTTCCCGTGATTCTCGTCGTGGCCGCACTGCTCGGGTGAACACACCACAGGTGGGATGGGTCCTCATCGGCGGGAGCACGGCCATCGTCTCGTGGTGGTGACGCCGCGCTGCGGTCCAAGATGGGTCCAAGATGGGTCGATGATCAGCCTCGATCTTGCCCGCCGGCTCACTCAGGACGCAGGGGTGTTGTGGGAACCCCAGTCCGGCGACCGGTTCGTCATTGACGCCACGCTGCTCACCGGAGAGGTCTTCTGGATCAGCAACCTGACGATCGAACCGCAGCACTTCGCCGACCAGACCGTCCTCGGTTTCAACGGCACGACCGAGTGGGCCCTCGACTCCGTGGGTCTCGACCAGGCGTTGTGGCTCCCCCGCGAGGACCAGCTCCGCACCCTGCTCGGCGACCGTCTCGAGACCTTGCGTCGCACCTCCGAAGGCTGGGAGGTGACGTATGCCACGAGCGATGGCACACGGCATACGGTCAATGATCTTGATGTCGAATGCGCTTATGCGAAAGCCCTGCTCACGCTCTGAGCGACATCTGTGCGCCCCTGGCACCATCTATGCAGGACGTGATCAGGGGCGTTCCGATGGGGACGCCCCTGATCAGGCTGAGCGCGGGCGGCGCCAAGGGCGCAGAAATGGTGCGGGACTCAGCGCTTGCGCGTGCCGAAGATCGAGCGCGTGATCTCGCGCCCCAGGACCGTCCCCGCCGAGCGCAGGGCCGACTTGAACGCACTCGACTTCATGACCTGCGTGACCAGACCCGGATCTTCCTTGGGCGCCGCCGCCTTCTTCGCGGCGGTCGGAGCCGGGGACGCCTGCGGTGGCTGGGCGGCCGGAGCAGCTGCCACCCGTGCGGCGAGCTTCTCGTAGGCGGATTCGCGATCGGCCACCTCGGCATACTTCGACGCGATCGAGGACGCCGCAATCGTCTGGTCGACGAGAGCGTCGGGAGAGGGAGCCATCAGCGACTGCGGTGCGCGCATCCGCGTCCAGGCCACCGGCGTCGGAGCGCCCTTCTCGGACAGGACCGTGACGACGGCCTCCCCCGTGCCGAGTGAGGTGAGGAGTTCCTCGAGGTCGTAGGCACTGTGCGGGTAGGTCCCCACGGCCGACTTCAATGCCTTGGCGTCGTCGGGAGTGAAGGCACGAAGGGCGTGCTGCACGCGGTTGCCGAGCTGGCCGAGCACCCCGGACGGGACGTCCCTGGGCGACTGGGTCACGAAGAAGACTCCGACACCCTTGGAACGGATGAGGCGGACCGTCTGCTCGATGGCGTCCTGGAAGGCTTTGCTCGCATCGGCGAAGAGCAGGTGCGCCTCGTCGAAGAAGAAGACGAGCTTGGGCTTGTCGACGTCGCCGACCTCGGGCAGGTCGTGGAACAGGTCGGCGAGCATCCACATGAGGAAGGTCGAGAACAGCGCCGGACGGTCCTGAACGCCGGGCAACTCAAGGCAGGTGACCAGCCCCTTGCCGTCGCTGGTCGTGCGCAGAAGGTCACTGGTGTCGAAAGCCGGCTCACCGAAGAAGGCCTCAGCACCTTGGTCCTCAAAGGCGATGAGTTCACGCAAGATGACGCCAGCAGTGGAGGAGGAGAGCCCACCCAGGCTCTTGAGTTCGGGCTTGCCCTCGTCGCTGACGAGGTGGCTGATGACGGCGCGCAAGTCCTTGAGGTCGAGGAGGGCAAGGCCGTTCTTGTCGGCGTAGTGGAAGACGAGGCCCAGGCTCGACTCCTGGGTGCCGTTGAGGCCGAGCACCTTGGAGAGCAGCGTGGGTCCGAAGTCGGTGATGGTCGCGCGGATCGGAACGCCCTTGCCCTGGCCGCCGAGGGAGAGGAACTCCGTGGGATAGCCGGTCGCCTGCCAGTCCTGCCCGACGTCCTTGGCTCGTGCCATGGTGCGGTCGCTGGGCTCGCCCGGGCTGGCCATCCCGGACAGGTCACCCTTGATGTCGGCGAGGAAGACGGGTACCCCTTGGCCGGACAGCTGCTCCGCCATGAGCTGGAGGGTCTTGGTTTTGCCCGTGCCTGTGGCTCCCGCGACGAGGCCGTGACGGTTGAGGACGGCCAGCGGGATCTTCACCGGGGTATCGGGGTGCGCGATGTCGTCGATGACCGCAGCCCCGAAGTCGAGGGCCGGCCCGTCGAAGGTGTAGCCAGCGCGGATCTGCTCGAGGTGGGCGTTGCTCTCGGCCGTCGCTGGAGCCTCGTGTGCTGCCGGAGCCGCGTTTTCCGTGGGGGAAGCGGCCCCCGCAACGGAAGGAGCCTCCTCAACGGCGGCCGCGGTTGCGTTGGTGGCGGGCTTCTCGGGCGTCGCGTTCTCGGTCACCCTCGGCACTCTAGCGCCGGCGACTCTCCCTCCACTGGCTTGCGTCCGCAAACATGGTCACCTTCCCGACCATTCCTGCGGACGCACGCTGCTCGACGCGGGTCAGGTCGTGCGGGTCACCTTGGACAGGCCTCGCGGCGCATCCGGGTCCTCGTGGCGGGCGATCGCCATGGTGTGCGCCAACCGCTGCAGGGGAATGATCTCGATGAGCGGGCTCAACTCCTCGGCAACCCGCGGCAGGACGATCGCCGGAGCCTGTCCGGCCGACTCGGCGTCCCCGACGACCGTCAGGTCAGCACCCCTGTCGCGCAGGCGTTCCAACACAGGACCCATCGCGCGACCCGCGGTCCCGTGGGGGACGACAGCCAGCACAGGTCGCTCCGAATCGACCATGGCCAACGGTCCGTGCAGCAGGTCGGCACCCGAGAACGCGTGGGCCGCAAGGTAGGACGTCTCCATGAGCTTGAGGGCTGCCTCGCGCGCCGTCGGATAGGCATAGCCACGCCCCGTGAGGACGAGCTTGTCGACGAAGCGATAGTGCCCGGCGACCTCAGCGACCCCGGCAACATGGACGGACTCCTCGGCCGCGGCCACGAGTGCCGGGCCATCGATCTGGCGGCGGGCACTCCACTCGTCGACAAGGAGCCACAACGTGAGCAACGTTGCCGTGTAGGTCTTGGTGGCGGCCACGGCCTGCTCAACGCCGGCGCGAACGTCAAGGTGCAGCTCGGCGGCAGCAGCCAGAGGTGAGTCGGGATTGTTGGTCACCGCGATCGTCAGCGCCCCGTTTCGGCCCGCAGCCTGCGTCGACTCGAGCAGGTCGGGCGAACCACCGGACTGGCTCACGGCGACCCACAGCACGTCGCGCAGGTCTGACGTGGCGCCATAGGCAGTCGTCGTCGACGGCGACGCCAACCCACACGGCAGTCCGAGAACGATCTCGACGAGGTACTTGAAGTAGAGCGCGGCGTGGTCACTCGTGCCTCGGGCCGCCACCATGACAAAGCGAGGCTTGGCGTCACGGATACGGGTCGCGACCTCAGCGACGTCACCCAGACCCTCGGCGAGGATGCGCTCGAACACCGCAGGCTGTTCCGCGATCTCGGCCGCCATAAGCACACCAGGAGCAGTTGCGGCTTCACGTCGGTTCACAAGGACACCCTCTCAGAAGGCCGCGATCTCGCGTTCCGCAGTTCAGGGACCCACCCAAGCGGGCACACGGCATACCGCACGTATCAGGAACATCCGAGCACCACCGGGCCAGTCCATCGTCAGGTCACAGTGCGCTCACGACATGAGCGGCGACGCGCATCAGCGCACCTCGACCCATACAGTGGCGGGCGTGATCTTCAAGGCTGTCGGCGACACGCGCCCGTACCCAGAGCACGGGTACAGCACGCGCCAGTGGTCTAACGTGCCCCCGCGCCTCGTCCGTCTCGACGACCTCGTGACGACCAAGCGCACGCTCGACCTCGGGATGCTCCTCTCGGAGGACTCGACGTTCTATGGCGACCTGTTCGCGCATGTCGTCGAGTTCGAGGGAACGCTCTACCTCGAGGACGGCCTCCACCGCGCGTTGCGCGCCGCCCTGCACCAACGACCGACGCTGCACGCACGCGTCCTCGTCCTCGAGTAGGCCCCCATGGCAGAACGCGAACTCACCGCCGAACTGCGCCACCGCCGCCAGCAACGCCGCACCACGAGCACGATCCTTCTCGTCCTCCTCGCGCTGTTCTTCGCGTTCTGGTACGCCTACTCCTACTACCGCGACTCCACCGGCACCGCCGCGCCACGGCCCCAGGGCGCGGCGTGCACACCCTTCAACCCCAAGGCGCCAGCGCCCGGCAACACGACCGTCAATGTCTACAACGCCACGAGCAAGAACGGCCTCGCTGGACGGATCGCGGCCGAACTCAGGAGCCGCGGCTTCACGGTGGGCGACGTGGCCAACGACCCGCTGGGCCGCACGGTCGCCGGCCCCGCTGAGGTCCGGTTCGGACCCACCGGCAAGGGCCACGCCCAACTCCTCGTCGCGCTCGGCGGCAAGGGCGCCACCCAGCTCGCCGACAAGCGCAAGACCACGACGGTGGACCTCGTGCTCGGCGCAAAGTTCACGGCGTTGGCCCCCACGCCGACCCCCACGGGCCTGCCTATCTGCTCCTCCCCCAGCACCGAACCCACTGCGTCGGGCGCGGCCCCCAGCACCTCGTCGAAGTGACCATGAGAGGTCCGATCCGGGCCGCCGCAGCCTTCCTCGCCTCACGACTCCTGCTCGCCGCCACCGTCCTCGCCATGGCGGCCTGGGCTGGCCAGGGGGCGGTCCGGCACGAGTGGGCGACGGGGATCTGGTGGCTCGACCGCTTCTCGCTCTGGGACAGCTATCACTTCGTGCGCATCGGCACGCTGGGCTACTTCCCACCAGGCCTTGACTGTTGCGACCAGGCCTACTTCCCCGGCTACCCCCTCCTCATGGCTGCGATGGCACCGGTCACCGGCGGCAACGTCACGGCAGCCGGCCTCCTCATCAGCCTGCTCGCCGGTGCCGCCGCGGCCTCCCTCCTGTGGCTGCTCGTGGCCCATGACGCACGTGGTGGCACCGCTGCCGCCAAGCGCGCCGTCGCGCTGTTGGCTCTGGCGCCTACTGGGTTCTTCTTCGTCGCTGTCTACACCGAGGCGCTCTTCCTCGCCCTCGCCCTCGGTGCCTGGCTGCTCGCCACCCGGCGCCACTGGTGGCTTGCCGGCCTCGTCGCCGCCCTCGCCACCGGAGTGCGCGTCAACGGCCTCTTCCTCGCGGCGGCCCTGGTCGTCCTGTATGCCGTGCAGTGGCACAGCGACGGCCGCTCGCGACCGCGAATCGACGTCCTCGCCCTCGGACTTCCCGCGGTCAGTGTCGCCGCCTTCGTCACCTACCTCCACTTCCGCACCGGCTCCTGGGACGCCTGGCGCGAGGCCGAGCATCGTGGGTGGGACCGTGCGACAACGTGGCCCTGGGAAGGCTTGGCGACCGCGTGGCGGTCCCTGCTCGACAGTCCGAACGCCTGGTTGGCAGCCAGCCGGGCCGCCGACATCGCCGCCGTCCTGATCGGTGTCGCACTCTGCATCCTCCTTGCGAGACAGCGCCGCTGGCCCGAACTCACCTATCTCACCCTCACCGTCGGTGTTGTCCTGTGCTCCACGCTGTGTGTCTCCACCCCTCGCTACGCCCTGACCTGGTTCCCCGCGTACCTGGCCCTCGCAACGCTGCGGGACACCACGGCATACCGACGCCTGTATGCCGTGGGGCTGGGACTGTCGGCAGTGCTCCTGATCGCGGCCACCTGGGCTGCCGCGACGCGGCACTGGCTCGCGTGAAGCGGATGCCGGGCATCGGCACACAGGTGCATGAGTCACAATCTGTCGACATCGATCGATCTTCAGGAGAGTGTCGTGGCCCCGTCCGGGAGTGGCAGCAAGAAGGCGCGCGTGAGCCAGCGCACCGCCTCAGACCGCGTTTCGCAGATGCGCAAGGAGCAGCAGAACAAGGACCGGCGACGCGTCCTCGCCATTTGGGGAGCTGCAGCGGTGGTCGTCGCGATCATCGTCGGCGCTGTGACGTTTGCCGTGATCCATGGCAACGCCAACAAGCCGGACCTGTCAGCGGTGAAGTCCTACAAGTTCGACGCCGGATCCCACACCCAGGCTCCCGTGAAATACGAGGAGAATCCGCCTGCCGGTGGACCGCACAGCCCCGTGTGGCTCAACTGCGGCGTCTACGACAAGCCGGTGCCCAACGAGAACGCGGTGCACTCGCTCGAGCACGGCGCGGTGTGGATCACCTACCGGCCCGACCTGCCTGCGGCCGATGTCGCGAAACTCAAGAAGCTCACTCCTGACACGTATGCCGTGCTGTCGCCCTACGCGGGACTCCCGGCTCCCGTCGTCATCTCGGCGTGGGGCAAGCAGCTCCTGCTGACGGGCGCCAACGACAACCGGATTGAGCCCTTCATCAAGGGGTACCGCCAGGGTCCGCAGACGCCGGAGCCGGGAGCACTGTGCACCGGTGGCACCGACGGAACCGACGCGAACGCCACGCCGCAGGCGCCGACGGATGCCACGCCGAGCCCCTCGGCCACACCCTCCACGCCGGTCTCACCCTCCGCGACGCCCTCACCGTCGTCCTCGTGACCGACGCGCCAATGCAGGACTCGACGACCTCTCCCCGCTCACGGGGGGAGGTCGTCGGGCTGTCCGCGCTGCTCGCGGTCGCCTCATTGCTCGCCGGGCTGGTGCTCGGCTGGGCGCTCTTTGGGCGCGGCGGCTTCCCGCTGGACGGTTCGGCCGAGGCCGGGTTCGCGCGCGACATGCAGACCCACCACGGACAGGCGGTCGAGATGTCGCTCCTCATCAATAACCGCTCGACCGATCCCGGGATCCGCATCCTGGCCAAGGACATTGCGACGAGCCAGCAGCACCAGGCGGGGCAGATGTTTGCGTGGCTCGCGGTGTGGGGGTTGTCGCCGACCGGGTCGCAGCCGGCCATGGCGTGGATGGGTTCAGACCACCACGGCGCGACCTCGACGAACGGGGAGAAGGTGCTGATGCCAGGGATGGCGTCGGCGGCCGACCTCGCCCGACTCAAGGCCGCGTCGGGCGTCGAAGCCGAAAAGATCTTCTTGACCCTGATGATCGCGCATCACAAGGGTGGGGTGGAGATGGCCGATGCCGTTCTCGCGCGCTCGGATCGCACGGAAGTCGTGACGCTCGCCGGGTCGATGAAGATCTCACAGACCGCGGAGATCACGGCGATGCAGCAACTCCTCGCCGCCCGCTCCTGACCCGCTGCTCGTCCGCCCCAACTTTTGCTCCCCATGAGGGTTTCTGAAGGGTCCGGAGGGTTCATCGCCCTCCGGACCCTTCAGCTTCCCTCCGGTCACCTGCGTCACTTCTTGGGTATGCCGTCCGCTCAGCTCGTGGGGCGCGCGGGCGCCGCTCGATCGTGTTGCCTCATGTCAAGATGCCCGCGAGGGTCGGGTCGTTGACTCATCTGAAGATGCCCGTTTGGTGGGGTGGATTTTTCGTCGGCTGAGGTAGACGGCGTTGGTTCT
>JBDSIV010000004.1:0-7190 GCA_039917755.1 Knoellia sp.
GGAAGACGTTGGACCAGACCGTTGACACGACCTCGGGGAGACCGGCCGCATCGATGAGGTCGACGCCTGAAGGGATGGTCAGGACTTGACCGGAGGGCACGGTGACCTGCTCGGCGTAGCCACCGCCCACCAGCAGCGCACACACCTCGTCGCCCACGACCCACTCGGTCACGCCGTCGGCCACCGCGTCAATGACACCCGAGACCTCGAGACCGGGGATCGCGGTGCCACCGGGCGGCGGGTTGTAGTGGCCCTCGCGCTGCAAGGTGTCGGCGCGGTTCACGCCCGCGGCCACGACCTTGATGCGCACCTCGCCGACCTGGGGTTCGGGGGTGTCGACCTCTTGGAGAACCAGTGCCTCGGGGCCGCCTGCTTCGGGAATGGTGATCGCCTTCATGTGCTCCAACGTACGACCCGGGGCAGCAGCGGCTTCGAGAGCGCCCCACCCTTGAACTTCTGCGCCTCTGGCGCCACCCGCGCTCAACGTGATCCGGGGCGTTCGCATGGCGACGCCTCTGGCCAAGGTCTGCGCCTCTGGCGCCAGCCGCGTAGAAGTGGGCCCGCGGACGAGTTCGATGAGGGCCGACACGACCTCCGGACTACGTCGAGGGAGCGGGCAGCTCAGGTCGAGCTCGAGTGCGCCGACGTCGAAGGTGCGTCCGGTGGAGCCATCGGACTCTGCGGTGCGGGAACCGCACTTGGTGAGCGCGCTGCTGGGAGGTTGCCAGCCTGCTCGACATCCTCGACAGTGTTGATGTCCAGGACTTCGACCTCGGACCGCACCAGGACGTGGGGGAGGGCGAGCAGCGTGCGCGCGGGCTTGTTCTCGGGGCGGTCGAGGATTCCGTTGTGCAAGCCTTCCACCTTGTAGGCCGCGAGGAGCGGATTTGGCTGTCCCGCAGCGTCGCTCAGCACTGCTGCGTCCACCGTCGAGCCGGCCTCCAGCGCCGCCACGAGCTCCGGCAGCACCTCACCAGCCCGCGGCGTGTCTCCTGCCGCCACGCACACCACCTCAGTCGTCACCGCAGCCAACCCCGCAGCAATCCCCGCCAGCGGCCCGCCCCCAGCCGGCTCCTCGCGCACGAACCGAACCCTCGCCACCACGGACGAAGGCACCACCCGCGAAGGTCCGACGACAACGAGATCCCAGCTGTCCGGCATACCCACAAGGCAGTGGTCGAGAACCGACACCCCATCAGGCAGGCGAGCAGCGAGTTTGTCGGAACCAAAACGGCGCGAGGTGCCCCCGGCCAGAACGATCACGCTCACAGGAGTCGACGCCACGTGACCATTGTTGCCATGCAAGGCGGCGTATGCCGGTCAGCCAGCTGACCGGCCTACGCCGACGTGGGTGTCGTCCCGTGACACGCTGGCGGCATGGCCACCGTGAAGCTGTCGCAGTCTCGTGCCGTCCCCGTCCCGCTGGAGGAGGCGTTCGACCGCGTGTTGACGCATCCACTGCCCGAGGTGTTCAGTCGGCGTAGCGTCGCCATCCCTGCGATCAAGGATGTCCGCGGCAACAGTGGCTCGTGGGGGAGCGTCGGGCAGTCACGCACCATCGTCCTGGCCGACGGCGGAACGATGCTCGAGACCCTCACCGCCGTCGTTCGCCCGACCTCGTTCGGCTACACGATCACGAACGTTACCGGTGCGATGAAGCCGCTGGTGAGTACGGCCGTGGGACGCTGGAGTTTTGAGGCTGCAGGCACGGGTACGCGCATCACGTGGACGTGGGAGCTGACGCCCACGCCGGTCGGTCGGTTCGCGATGCCGGTTTTCGGCGCGATGTGGAACGGCTACGCGCGCAAGGCCCTCGAGCGGATCGAGCAGATCCTTCTGGGCTGAATTCACACTCGCTGAGCGGGTGCATCGCTGCACGTCAAAAGGGGTAACGCGAAAACCCCACACCCCCCTTTCCCGGGCGTAACGTGCTGGAGGTCCTGACAACCCGTCGGGATCACCGCACCTTCTGTCACTCCGTCCGAGGGAGTTCGAATGTCGTCCGTCGACGTCGCCGAAGACAAGCCAGTTCGCAGCCTCATCCCGGCGCGCATGCACGACATGCCTTGGTCGAAGTTCCATTGGATGGTGATCTTCGGTCTCGGGACCGCGTGGATCCTCGATGGGATCGAGATCCAGATCGTGGCGGCCGGTGGCTTCGAGAAGTCGCTGTCGATGAACACCGCCGAGGTAGGGCTCGCGGGCTCGGTCTATCTCGTCGGCGAGGTCGTCGGTGCCCTCTTCTTCGGGCGGCTCACCGACACCCTGGGTCGCAAGAAGCTCTTCACGATGACGTTGGTGCTCTATCTCGTCGCCTCCGGCCTGGCGGCGTTCTCGCCCAACATGTGGGTCTTCCTCGCCCTGCGCTTCGTTGCGGGCATGGGCATCGGTGGCGAGTACTCCGCGGTCAACTCGGCGATCGACGAGCTCATCCCTGGTCGGTTCCGTGGCCGGGTCGACCTCGCCATCAACGGCACCTACTGGTTCGGCGCTGGCATCGGCGCCTTCGCGACTCTGTTCCTCCTCGACACCGACCGCTTCGGTGAGAACGTCGGCTGGCGCATCGCCTTCCTCATCGGGCCCATCCTCGGTCTGGCGATCATCTATCTGCGTCGTCACATCCCCGAGAGCCCACGCTGGATGATCACCCACGGACACCACGACGACGCCGAGCGGATCGTCTCGAAGATCGAGGAGGAGGTCGTCGAGGCAGGCAAGAAGCTGCCCAAGCTCGACGAGGAGCGCGACGGCATGTGGATCAAGCCCCGCGAAGGCCTCACCCCCAAGCAGCTCGCCTACGTCTTCTTCAAGCTCTATCCCAAGCGGACGGTCCTTGGCGCAACGCTGATGATCACGCAGAGCTTCCTCTACAACGCGATCTTCTTCACCTACTCGCTCGTGCTCCAGAACTTCTACGGCCTGGACAAGTCGAGCGCGGCCGTCTACTTCTTCCCCTTCGCCATCGGCAACCTGCTGGGTCCGCTCCTCCTGGGCCACTTCTTCGACACCATCGGCAGGCGCAAGATGATTGGTGGTTGCTACGCCTTCGCGGCCATCGTGCTGGCGATCTCGGCCTTCTTCTTCCAGGCCGGCACCCTGACCGCGGCGACGCACACGGCGTTCTGGTGTGTGGCGTTCTTCTTTGCCTCCGCCGGTGCCTCCGCGGGCTACCTCACCGTCTCCGAGATCTTCCCGCTCGAGGCGCGTGGCCAGGCGATTTCCTACTTCTTCGCCACCGCGCAGGTCTTCGGCGCCATCGGACCGGTCTTCTACGGGTGGCTCATCGGTGATGGCAAGGACCGGACCCCGATGTTCTGGGGCTACCTCATCGCCGCAGGGATCATGCTCATCGGCGCCGCCGTCGCGGCCGTCTGGGGCGTGGATGCCGAGGGCAAGTCACTCGAGGAGATTGCGCCTCCACTGAGCAGCTACGACAAGGACGGCAACGAGACCGTCCACCTTCCGGTCTGAGGAGCCTGTCATGAGTGAGCACACCGAGAGCACTCATCCCTATACCGTGGTGGTTGGTGTGAGCGCGACCTCCAAGTCTCCGACCGCCCTCACGTGGGGCGCGGCTCAAGCCGTGCTCAACAACGGCCGACTCATCGCGGTGCGGTCGTGGCGCAGCGCCAGTCCGCCCGGCACGACCTCTGGTGGTGTGGCGGCGCGCGTCACCGATGAGCGGAGCACTCAGAGCAGCGAACAGGCCGCCCTGGAGCAGGACGTCGCCGAGATCCTCGGCGAGGGACATTCCGCGGAGGTGCGGGTGATGCACGGCGGCAAGCGCAAGGTGCTCCTCGAGGCCGCTCACGAGGCAGACCTCCTTGTCGTGGACGCACCGCGAACCTTCACGGGCTCACCGCTTTTCGCTCAACGCATCGTGTATGCCGCGTCCTGCCCTGTCGTTGTCATGCCGCCTCGCGTCTCGCAACAGCCGTTGAGCGCGGTGGAGCGGGCCAGTCGCGCCGTGGGTCGGGCAGCGGTGAGGTCGGCCGGGCTCGCCGGGCGTCCCGGCTATCGCCCACCCATGGGCCGCGACTGAAGGCCTGCAGGTCCCGGTCCACGCGGCTGCCGGTGCAGTCGCGTGGACAGGTCGTCGGCAGCGTGCCCGACGGCCGACACGAGTTGCGCGAGTTCGTCGTCCTTCACGAGCTCTGAGCGGAAGGTCACCGCCACTGACGCCACCGGGTGGTCGTTGTGGTCGAGCACCGCAATGGCCACGGACTTCAGTCCGCTGGTGATGTGACCGTCCTCCACGGCATACCCGCGTTGTCGAACGGCTTGGAGGACAGAGCGCAACTGGCCCGACGTGGATGGCCCGTGACCGTCGCGCTGCACCAGGGCGTCGGCGTGGGGGAAGAGCGCCCGAACCTGGGCGGCGGGCAGGGCCGCGAGCAGTGCCAGCCCGGTCGCCGTGAGGGTCGCCGGCAGCCGGACGCCGACGTCGGAGACCAGGACCGGGCCCCTGGGGGCGCGTTGCTCGATGACATAGAGGACGTCGCGCCCGTGCAGCACGGCGAGGTGCGCGTTGTGACCGGTGGCGTCGACGAGCTTGTCGAGCGTGCTTCGTGCGATCCGTTGCAGGGGCGCCTGACGCTGGTAGGCCGAACCCAGCTCGTAGGCCGCAACGCCCAGTCCGTATCTCCGCTCACCTTCGAGGTGCGAGACGTAGCCGCGTTCCCGCAGCACCGAGAGCAGGTGATAGGTGCTGGAGCGGGGGAGTCCGAGCTCGCGCGCGACCGTGGCCGCAGGTAGGGGTTCGCCTCGCCGGGCGAGCAGTTCCAGCACGTCGAGCGCATGGGCCGCTCCGGGGACGTTGGTCATTGTGTCCTCGCCCTCAGTCCGACTCGACGAGACCGGCGAGGATCCGGGTGAGGGTCGCTCGGTCATGCTCGGAGAGGTCCCCGAAGTAGCTCTTCTGATCGGCCCGGCGCGCAGCGTCGAGCTCGTCGAGGATCTGGCGACCGGTCGGAGTCAGGGACACCTGGGTGGCTCGACGGTCGGTGGAATCAGGCTCCCGTGCCACGAAGCCGCGCTTCTCGAGGGAGTCGACGACATCGGTGACCGAGCGGGGCGCGATGCGCAGGTGCTGCGCGACAACGCCCAGCCGCGTGGGCTCGTGACGGCCGATGACTCGCAGTGCCCGGGACTCGTGGGGAGTGACACCCCACGGCTCGAGCGTCGCGGCGAACCGGCGACGCAGCCCTCGGGCCACCTCCATGACCAGTTCCCCGAGCGCCGGCTCACCCCCCTCCTGCCCCGACTTATTGCCCACAGTCCACCTCGGCGGGCCGATTCCGGGTCGGATTCGGTGGACCTGGGGCAATAAGTCGGGGTGGGGGCGGGGGGTGAGGGGTCGCTGGGAGGTGAGCAGACGGCATACGGGAATGTTAGCGGCAACTAGCCTGTTTGACTCATTGTGAGTTAGCCTCACTACCTGACGTCAGTACCAACAGAAGGGAGAGCGCTCATGACAGCAACACCTCATGCAGCTCCCCAAGACAGCACTCCCCGCCTGCCGGGCGGCAAGGGCATGGGCGGCCGAGGGGGCGGAGGTCGGCCGATGCAGATCGACCCGCGCGACCTCGCCCAGCTCGAGATCGCCCCCGTCCCGCTGCGCCGGGTCACCAACCTCTTCCGCGGATTCGGTCGCCCCATCGGCATCGTGACCGCGATCATCGTTGCCACCTCGGTCATCTCGATGGCCCAGCCCTTCCTCGTGCGCGAAGTCGTCGACACCGCCATCCCGCAGCAGGACGTGCGACTGCTCGTCATGTCGGTCGCCGCGATGGTTGCCGTTGCCGCAACCACCCAGCTCCTCGGCGTCGTGCAGACGTGGATGTCGACCGGCGTCGGCCAACGCGTCATGCACCGCCTGCGCACCGACCTCTTTGCCCACCTGCAGCAGCAGTCGCTGGGCTTCTTCACCCGCACCCGCGCCGGTGAGGTCCAGTCGCGCCTGACCAATGACATCAACGGCATGCAGGGCGTCGTCACGTCGACCGCCACCTCCATCGCCAGCAACCTCACGACCGCGATCGCCACCTCGGTCGCGATGATCGCGCTGTCCTGGCGCCTCTCGCTCCTCTCGCTCATCGTCATCCCCCCAGCCGTGTGGATGACCCGCCGCGTCGCACTCATCCGCCGCGAGGTCACCGCCCGCCAGCAGGCCCGGCGCGCCGACCTCAACGTCCAGATCGAGGAGGGCCTGTCCGTCTCGGGCGTGCGCCTGTCCAAGACCCTGGGCGCTGGCCGCCGTCACGCCGAGCGCTTCGCCGACACCTCCTCACAGCTCGTCGACCTCGAGCTGCGCAGCCAGCTCGCCGGCCGCTGGCGCATGGCCACGATGCAGATCATCTTCTCGGCCATCCCCGCCCTCATCTATCTCGTCGCGGGCCTCCCCGCGACCTCCGGCGGCATGACCATCGGAACCCTCATCGCCTTCACCACCCTCCAGGCCGGGATCTTCCGCCCGCTCATGGGCCTGCTCAACGTCGGTGCCCAGTGGGTGTCCTCGATGGCCCTGTTCTCGAGGGTCTTCGAATACCTCGACCTCATCCCCGACGTCGCCGCTTCCACCGCTCCCGTCGCGCTCGACCCGGAGCGCGTGCGTGGTGAGGTGCGCTTCGAAAACGTGAACTTCGCGTATGCCGCGGGCTTCCCTCTCGCTGTCGCTGACATCAACGCTGTGGTCCCGGCTGGTGGCTCGCTCGCCCTCGTGGGCCACACCGGCTCGGGCAAGTCGACCATTGCCTCACTCGTCGCTCGGCTCCACGACCCGACCTCGGGCCGCGTGACCATCGACGGTGTCGACCTGCGTGACCTCGACCCCGAGGTGCTCGCCCGCATCGTGGGTGTGGTCTCGCAGGAGACCTACCTGGTGCATGCCTCCATCCGCGAGAACCTCCTCCTTGCAGCGCCCGACGCGACCGAGGCTGAGTTGTGGCGGGCCCTTGGCGCAGCCCAAGTCGCTGACCTGGTCGGCACCCTGCCCGATGGACTCGACACGATTGTCGGCGCTCGCGGGCACCGCTTCTCCGGCGGTGAGCAGCAGCGCATCGCGATCGCCCGCACCATCTTGCGCAACCCGCGAGTCCTCGTCCTCGATGAGGCCACCAGTGCCCTCGACAACGACACTGAGCGTGCCGTGCAGAAGGCCCTCGACGAGCTCGTGCGCGGCCGCACCACCA
>JBDSIV010000005.1:0-15653 GCA_039917755.1 Knoellia sp.
ACGACGCCGTGCGCATCGCCGCCGAGGCGGTCAAGGAGGCCAAGGGCTCAACCAAGGGTGACGACCTCATCAAGTCACTCGAGGGCATCGACGGCTTCCAGATCTTCTCCGGGAAGCTCAAGTTCACGCCCGAGCACACCCTGAGTGAGGGTGGCTTCGACATCCTCGTCGTCAAGGGCAGCGACTTCGCGCTTCAATCCTGAGAATGTACTCCTGAGCGCTCGACCTCGAGCGCAGGGTTGGCGGCGCCCCGTCCTCGTGACGCGGCGCCGCCGACCGCCCCCCTGACCCACCCTCGACGAAAGGAGCGAGATGGACTACGTGCTGCAGCTCATCCTCAACGGGCTGTTCGTCGGAACGTTCTATGCACTCGTCGCCCTCGGCTACTCGATGGTCTACGGCATCATCAAGCTGCTCAACTTCGCCCACGGCGACATCTACATGCTCGGGGGCTTCGTCGGGTTCACCCTCCTCACCGTGGGCTCTGGTGCCCTCGCCGGTGGCGGCGGCATCATCGCCCTCGTGGTCGTCATGGCCGTGGCCATGGTCGCGACCGGACTCGTCGGCCTCGTCCTCGAGCGGGTGGCCTACCGTCCGCTGCGCAGCGCCCCGCGACTGTCGGTCCTCATCACCGCTGTCGGCGCCAGCTTCGCTCTCGAGTACGGCGTCGCGGTCGGCTACGGCCCCAACCCACGCGCCTACCCGGTCACGGTGGGCGGGGGCGCCGTCCAGCTCCTTGGTGCACGGATCACCTATGCCCAGCTCGTCATGATGGCGATCGCCATCATCCTCATGTTCGGTCTCGACACCCTCGTCCGCCGGACCCGCTCGGGGCGCGCCATGCGGGCAATCTCCCAGGATCCGCGCGCCTGCCTCCTGATGGGCGTCAACGTGGACCAGGTCATCTCCCGCACGTTCTTCATCGGCTCGGCCCTCGCCGGCGCCGCAGGGGTCATGGCGGGTGCGTACTACGGGAAGATCGACTTCCTCATGGGCTTCATCATCGGCCTCAAGGCGTTCACCGCAGCCGTCATCGGTGGCATCGGCAACATCCGCGGAGCGGTGCTCGGCGCCATCGTCCTTGGTCTGCTCGAGTCCTTCGGGACGGCGTGGCTGGGTAGCCAGTGGCGCGACGTCTTCGCCTTCGCCTTCCTCATCCTCTTCCTCACCGTCAGGCCCACCGGTCTCCTCGGTGAGCGCGTCACGGAGCGTGTGTGATGACCGATCCCTCCCTGCCCCGTGACCCCGCGGGAACCCAGTTGCCCCCGGAGGAGAGCAGCGCCTACGTCCGAGCCGTGGAGGCGAAGCAGCCTGCCAACGTCGCCCCAGCCGGCACCGGCCTGACGCCTGCGGCGAAGGGGCATGGCCCCACCGCCGCCTCGCGCGTGGTGTCGAGCCCGTGGTTCGCTGCAGCCATCGTGATCCTCGCGATCTCGTTGCCGTTCGTCGACTCGGGTGCCTACACGCTGCGGATCGCGACGGACGCTCTCATCTTCGTCATGCTCGCCGTGGGCCTCAACGTCGTCGTCGGCTACTGCGGGCTGCTCGACCTCGGGTATGCCGCCTTCTTCGCCATCGGTGCCTACACCGCGGGCCTGCTCTCGACGACGTTCGGCTGGCCGATCATCGCGACGATTCCCGCGGTCGTCGCCATGGCGGTCGTCGGGGGCATCGTCATCGGTGCCCCGACGCTGCGGCTGCGCAGCGACTACCTCGCCATCGTCACCCTCGGCTTCGGGGAGATCATCCGGATCACCGCCAACAACCTCGACATCACCGGCGGCCCCAACGGGATCTTCGGCATCCCGGACTTCGGCGACTTCGGCTACCGCAGCGACGTGACGATCTACTGGTTCACCGCCATCGTCGTCTCGCTGGCCGTCATCGCCTCCTCACGCCTGGGCCGCGGTCGGCTCGGCCGCGCCTGGCGCTTCGTGCGCGAGGACGAGGACGCTGCCGAGGCGATGGGTATCCACACCTACAAGGTGAAGTTCGCGGCATACGTCACGGGTGCGATCTTCGGTGGGCTGGCGGGAGTCCTCTTCGCCGTCCACCAGACCGCGATCTCGCCGCCGAGCTTCAACTTCCTCTGGTCCGCGCTCATCCTCATGGCGGTCGTCCTTGGCGGGATGGGCTCAACGCCGGGAGTCGTCGTCGGCGCCCTCGTCATCTCCCTGCTGCCTGAGCTGCTTCGTGGTGCCGAGAACTGGCGCTACCTCGTCTTCGGTGTGCTCCTCATCGTCGTCATGATCTTCCGCCCTCAAGGCATCTGGCCGCACACACCGTCCGAACCGGCGAGCGCTGCCCGGCGCGAGCCCGACCCGAAACCGGAGGTGACCGCATGAACGCCGTCCTCGAGTGCCGTGACCTCGCCGTCGCCTTCGGCGGCGTGCGTGCCGTCGACGGACTGACCTTCGACGTGCGTGAGGGCGAGGTGCTTTCGGTCATCGGGCCCAACGGTGCGGGCAAGACGAGCGCCTTCAACTGCATCACCGGCTTCTACAAGCCGACGTCCGGGTCGGTCTCGTTCCGCGGGGTGGACATCACCGGCGGCCGGCCCGCGAACATCGCCGCCGCGGGGATCGCCCGGACGTTTCAGAACCTCCGGCTCTTCGGGGACCTCACCGTCCTCGACAACGTGCGCGCCGGGATGCATGTCCGGTTGCGGCAGAACGCCTTCGACGCGATCCTCCGCACCCCTCGCTACCGCCGCTCGGAGCAGTACGCGACGGACGAGTCGCACCGCTGGCTCGACTTCGTCGGCGTCCGGTCCGACCGGACGACCCAGGTGCGCAACCTGCCCTACGGCGAGCAGCGCCGGGTGGAGATCGCCCGGGCACTCGCCCGTGAGCCGCAGATGCTGCTCCTCGACGAACCAGCCGCCGGCCTCAACCACGGCGAGAAGGAGGAGCTGCTCGCGCTCCTGCGCCGGATCAGCGACCTGGGGACCGCCGTCGTCCTCATCGAACATGACATGGGCCTCGTGATGGAGGTGTCCCAGCGGATCGTCGTCATCAGCTACGGCAAGGCCATCGCCGAGGGCACACCGGCGCAGATCCGCACCGACCCCGCCGTCATCGAGGCCTATCTCGGCGCCGAGGACGCGGAAGCCCGCAGCGAGGCCGAGCAGATCGCGGCGGAGCAGGCCGAGGAGCTGCGGGCTCATGAGAGCCCGGCAGACCGCAGCGCACAGGAGGAGGGACGATGACCAACGTCCTTGAGGTCGACGCCGTCGACGTCGCCTACGGCAAGGTCCAGGCGCTCACTGGGGTGAGCCTCACCGTCGGTGAGGGCGAGGTCGTCTCGCTCCTGGGCAACAACGGCGCAGGCAAGTCGACGACCGTCGCGACAATCTCCGGACTCGTTCGTCCCCAGCAGGGCACGGTCACGGCGTTCGGGCGCGACATCACCCGCGCCACGCCGTGGTCCATCGTCGAGCAGGGCCTCATCCACGTGCCCGAAGGCCGCCGGATCTTCTCCCGGCTCACCGTCCACGAGAACCTTCTCATCGGCGGCTACACCATCAAGGACAACTCCCTCATCGAGACCCGGGTGCGTGAGGTCTACGACCTGCTGCCGCGCCTCGCCGACCGGCGCGCGCAGCAAGGCGGCACCCTCTCCGGTGGCGAGCAGCAGATGCTCGCGATCGGGCGCGCCATGATCGCCGGGCCGCGTCTCATCATGCTCGACGAGCCGACGATGGGACTGGCTCCGCTCGTCGTGGCCCAGGTCATGGAGACCATTGCGGCGATCAACAGCGCCGGCGCCTCAGTGCTGCTCATCGAGCAGAACGCGCGCGCCGCCCTCAAGGTCGCCCACCGCGGCTACGTCCTCGACTCCGGACGGGTCACCCTGTCCGGCACCGCCGCCGAGCTGGCCCGTGACCCCCAGGTCGTCGAGGCCTACCTCGGCAAATGAGCAAGGCCACCATGGAGACCTACCGCACCGTCGATTACCACACCGGGGGCGAGCCCTTCCGCATCGTGGCGGACGGGCTGCCGCCGATGCAGGGGGACACCGTCGCTGACCGCAGGGCGTTCGCCATCGACGACGCGCGGACCCAGCGGATTCGGGCGATCCTGTGCAGCGAGCCGCGGGGGCACGCCGACATGTACGGCGGGTTCATCACCCCGCCGGACGACGACGGGGCCGACCTCGGGGTGCTCTTCTGGCACAAGGACGGGTTCTCCACCGCGTGCGGACACGGCACCATCGCGCTCGGTGTCTGGGCGGTCGACACCGGTCTCGTCGAGCGGCTCGAGGACGGCGAGACCGACGTCGTCATCGACGTCCCGTCCGGACGAGTGCGCGCCCGAGTGCGCTTCCGAGCCGGCCAGGTGGCCGACGTGACCTTCGTCAGCGTGCCGTCATGGGTTCACGCACGGGGCGTGGAGGTCGTCACCTCACGGGGAACGGTCACGGTCGACATCGCCTTCGGCGGTGCGATGTATGCCGTCCTACCGGCCTCGGACGTCGGGCTCGACGTCCGTCCCGCGGACGTGACCGGCCTCATCGCTGTGGGTCGCGAGATCCGCGATGCGCTCAACGTCGCTGGGGCAGCGCAGCACCCGCTCGACGAACGACTCTCGGGTGTCTACGGCACGATCTTCACCGCGCCCGGCGACTCGGGCGATCCACTGCACCAGCGCAACTGCACCGTCTTTGCCGACGGCGAGGTCGACCGGTCACCGTGTGGCTCGGGGACGGCGGCCCGGGTCGCGCTCCTGGCCGACGCCGGCGAGCTCGCAGATGGGCAGGTGCTGCGACACGAGTCCGTCGTCGGTTCGGTTTTTCTGGCTCGCGTGGTCGATCATGGGGTCGTCGAGGGGCGGGCCGCCGTCATGGCGGAGGTGACGGGCACGGCATACCGCACCGGTACGAGCGAGTTCATCGTCGACGTCCGTGACCCGATGATTCCCGGCTTCGTGCTTCGCTGAGCATGCCGAAACGAGAGGACGACCCCATGGCGGCGGCACCTGGACCCAGCCGGTCCTCATCCGACCTCGCCCACCTCGACCTGCCGAGCTATGAGGACCAGTCGAGCCTGCGTGCCCAGGTGGGGGACGCCCTGCGTGCCCAGCTCGTGTCCGGGCGGATGCGTCCCGGTGTCGTCTACTCCGCGCCGAAGCTCGCCGCGCAGTTCGGCGTGTCCGCGACCCCGGTGCGTGAGGCGATGCTCGACCTCGTCTCCGAGGGCATGGTCGAAGTGGTGCGCAACAAGGGCTTTCGCGTGACCGAGCTGTCCGACGCCGAGCTCGACTCGATGGCGGAGCTGCGCCTCCTCGTCGAGGTTCCGGTCATGGGGCTCGTCGCCGAGGCGTGCGACAGTCGGCTCGCTCGCGAGGTCGAGGCGCTACGACCACTGGCGGAGACCATCCGCGTGGCGGCAGCCCAGGGTGACCTCGTCCGCTACATCGAGGCCGACACGGAGTTCCACCTGCGCTTCCTCGGGCTGCACGGCAACGACCACGTCGTCCAGGTCGTCCGCTACCTCCGATCCCGCTCGCGCCTCTACGGGCTCGATGAACTCGCGGGCACAGGCCTCATGCTGACGCTGTGTGACGAGCACCAGGAGATGGTCGATGCGGCACTCAGCCGCGACGGTGACCGAATGCGCGCGGTCGTCGCCCGGCACATCGGTCACGTGCGTTCGGTGTGGGCCGGACGGACAGAGGGCTGATGCCGCCGCTCGTCCTCACCGACGAGGAACATGACCTGCTCACGGGCGGTGCCGGAGAGGGCGTTGCCATGGCGATGCGCGTTGTCACGGCCCTCGCCCGGGTCAGGGGCGCCGACCGCCTCGTCGAGGTGTCCGGCGCGCACGTCGACTCCTGCCTCTACCACGGCCGCGCGGGGCTCGACTTCGCCCGACGGCTGCTCGACCTCGGCGCGTCGGTGCGGGTTCCGACGACGCTGAATGTCGGCTCGCTCGACCTCATGCACCCTGGCACGGTGCGCGAGGACGCGTCACATCCGGACGTCCTCAGCGGTGGCCGCAAGCTCATGGACGTGTATGCCGCCCTTGGGGCCCGTGCCACGTGGACGTGTGCGCCCTACCAAGTGGGCGCGCGACCTCAACTGGGTGAGCATGTTGCCTGGGCCGAGTCGAATGCCATCGTCTTCGCGAACTCGGTGCTCGGGGCGCGCACGGACCGCTACGGCGACTTCCTCGACATCAGTGCTGCCGTCACCGGTCGGGCGCCGCTGGCGGGGCTGCACCTCGACGCCGAACGGATGGGCAGCGTGGTGTTCGACCTGTCTGCCGTCACGCCGAGCCGGCTCGACGAGGAGATGTGGTGGAGCGTCGTCGGGTACCTCGTCGGTGAGATTGCCGCCACGGCCGGCGTGCCGGTGCTCGTGGGCGCGGGGGAGGACGCCAGTGAGGACGCACTCAAGGCGCTCGGTGCCGCCGCGGCGTCCTCGGGGTCGGTCGGGCTGTTCCACCTCGTGCGGCGCACGCCGGAGGCACCAGACCTGGCGTCGTGCAGTCGCGCCGCTGCCCCGGTGACCATCGTCACCGATGCTGACCTCGACGTGGTGCGGCAACGGCTCAGCACGGCGCGAGGATCCCGCCTCGACGCGGTGAGCCTCGGCACCCCCCATGCCTCGCTCGCCGAAATCCGACGGCTGGCCGAGGCCCTCGCCTTGGCCGGCTCACCGGTCCACCCAAGCGTCGACGCAGTGGTCTCGACCTCACGTGGCATTCTCGCCCTCGCGCGTGCCGGGGGACTGGCCGAGGCTGTCGAGGCTGGCGGGTTCCGGTTCGTCGTCGACACGTGCACCTACGTCACCCCTGTCCTTGCCCCGACAGTGCGAGTCGCGATGACGACTTCCGGCAAGTGGGCGCACTACGCTCCGGGCAACATCGGCGTGGACGTCGTGTTGGGCACGGTGGGGGAGTGCGTGTCCTCGGCCGTGGCCGGGAGGGTCGTCCTGGATGGGTGAACCAGTGCTCACCGCGACTCCGCTGACGCGTGGCCGGGTGACCGGCGAGGTCCTGCGCGCGGAGGTACCCCTCTCGTTCTGGGGCGGGGTCGGCGCGGATGGGGTCGTCGTCGACGCGCATCATCCGCTGTTTGGCCGGTCACTCGTCGGCAAGGTGGTCGTCATGGTGAGCGGACGCGGGTCGAGCAGTTCGTCGTCGGTGCTCGCCGAACTGCTCCGCACCGGCCGGGGACCCAGTGCCATCGTCCTCGCGCGTACGGATCCAATCATCGCGTTGGGCGCCATCGTCGCCGACGAGCTGTACGGCCTCGCCACACCGGTCGTCGTTGTCTCCGAAGCAGATCTCACTCTGGTCACAGGATCCGTCACCGTCACGAGCGACCCCGACGCCGGAACCGCCACCATCACCTTCGTGACCAGGGGTTGAGCGGTGCCTCTACCAGCCGCGTTCGCGCCACTCCGCGAGATGCGGCCGCTCGGCCCCAAGCGTGGTGTCGCCACCGTGTCCCGGATAGACCCAGGTGTCGTCGTCGAACACCGCGAAGACGCGGGTCGTGACGTCCTCGATGAGGTTGTCGAAGCTCTGGTCCGGGTTCTTTGTGTTGCCCACGCCGCCGGGGAAGAGCGAGTCGCCGGTGAAGAGGTGGGTGTGGCCAGCTGGGTCCGCGTAGGCCAAGGCGACCGATCCGGGGGTGTGGCCACGCAGGTGGATGACGTCGAGGTCGCACCGTCCCACGGTGATCCGGTCACCCTGGGCCAGACGCACGTCGGGGCGGGAGGGCAGCGCATCGGCGTCGTCTGCACCGGCATACGTCTTGGGGTGGAACGCCTGGACGAGATCGGTGAGGGCCCGGACGTGGTCCCAGTGCTGGTGGGTGGTGACGAGGTGCTCAAGGCTTCCCGTGCCTTCGCTCACGAGGGCGTTCAACCGGGCCGGGTCGTCGGCGGCATCGATGAGGAGCTGTTCGCCCGTGGAACGGCAGGTGAGCAGATAGGCGTTGTTGGACATCTCGGAGATTGCGGCCTTGCGGATGACGAGATGCTCGAGCTCACGCACATCCGTGGGGCCGCCGTGGGAGACGTCGCCGGTGTAGTCGCTCATGGTCACAGTCCCGTCGTGAGGTCGGGGAGGGCGTCACTGTTGACACCCGTTGCGTCCTGGCGCGCCAGCCAGCGCAGGATGGCGGCGCGTGAGCCCGTGACCTCAGTGGTGCCGTCGCCGATCGACCACACGTCACCCTCGTCGCTGCGGAGCGTCGCGGAAGGGACGGCCGCGGCGCCCTGCTGACGCTTGCATTCGTTCTCGATGAAGAGGATCTGGAGGTCGGCGTCGAGGTCGTCGAAGCCGAACCCGAGGTCGACGTCGACATGGTGATAGATCACCTCACGAAGCCGCATGAAGGGCAACATCCCGCACTTGAATGTCGGGCCCCCGGGCGAGCGCTCGAGGAGAGTGTCCCGGTGTTCGGGAGTGAGGCGGGCCAGCTGCGCAGCAAGGGGTTTCGCGGTGTCTTCGACATCGGCGACGACCTCGGCGGCCGGGCGCCCCACGCCGTCATCGATGTCGGAGTCGCGCCTCTCGGGGGAGGCATACATCGTCTCGCCGGTGCCGTCGACAGCCGCTCCCACCAACCGTGACAGGGCCTCGGCGTTGCGGGCGATGTGGTTGAGGACGTGGTCGCGACTCCAGCCCTCGCACAGGGACGGGCCAGCGAGGTCTTCACAGGCGCGGGCGTTCGTGACGAGACGGGAGGTGTGGTCGTCGATCGCGGCGAGGAGGTCGGTCATTCGCCCACGCTATCGCCGATGGCCACCATCGGACCCAGCTTCCGAGTTGGCGGACTCCGCAGCAGCCAAGGCATGGGCTGCCCCGATGAGCGTGAGATGGGAGAACGCCTGGGGGAAGTTGCCCATCTGCCGACCGGCCTGCGGGTCGTACTCCTCGGCAATGAGACCGACATCGTTGAGCAGGGCGACGAGCCGGTCCATGAGCTCGTGAGCTTTGTCGAGTTGGCCGGTCACGGCATACGCACTCACGAGCCACCAGGAGCAGGCGAGGAAGGGGTGCTCGTCGCCAGCGAGGCCGTCCACTCCGCTCTCGGTGCGGTAGCGCAGGAGGAAGCCGTCGCGCAAAAGGTCGTGCTCGATCGCCGCAATGGTGCCGAGGACGCGTGGGTTGTCGGGCGGGAGGAACCCGACAAGTGGAATGAGGAGGAGGGAAGCGTCAACTTCGTCTGTCTCGTAGTGCTGGGTGAAGGTGTTCTTGCTGTTGTTGAAGCCCTTGGCGCACACTTCGTCATGGACGAGCTGACGCAGCTCGCGCCACCGTTCGACGGGTCCGTCGAGGCCGTGGTCCTCAACCGCCTTGACGGCCCGGTCGAAGGCGGCCCACACCATGACCCGCGAGTGGGTGAAGTGCCGCATTGGGCCACGGATCTCCCACAGGCCGTTGTCGGGATCGTCCCAGTGCTCGGCGAGGTTGTTGACGAGGGCGACCTGCACCTTCCAGGCCTGCTCCGATTCCTTGAGCCCCGCCGTACGCGCATCATGCAGCGCAATCATCACCTCACCGAGGACGTCCGTCTGCTTCTGGTCCACGGCACCGTTTCCAATGCGCACGGGGCGCGAATCGGCGTACCCCGGGAGGTGGTCGAGGGTTCGCTCGGGCAGGTCACGGCCACCGTCGACGGCATACATGATCTGCAGGTCCCCGGGGTCGCCGGCGACGGCACGCACCAGCCAGTCCCGCCAAGGCTCTGCCGCACCGACGAAGCCGGACCGGACGAGGGCCTCCAGGGTGAGGGAGGCATCGCGCAGCCAGCAGTAGCGGTAGTCCCAGTTGCGCTCCCCACCCAGCTCCTCGGGAAGGCTCGTCGTCGCTGCCGCGACGATGCCCCCGCGTTTGGTGTCGGTGAGCATTCGCAGGACGAGGAGGGAACGCACCACGGTCTCGCGGTGCGGGCCGACGTAGGTGCACCGGCTGACCCACTCCTCAGAGGTCGCGATCGTCGTCCGGATCCGGTCGGGGAAGTCGAGCGGTTGCGGAATCTCCTGCCATGAGGGAAACCATGTCATCGCGAAGTCGTAGTGCTCGCCCTCGGTCACCATGAATTTGTCGCGGTGACGGTTGCCGTCTGGCTTCGGCAGGCGTGTCCCGCGAAGCACCAACAGGTCAGGGCCCGCGATGGCGTGGAGGTGCTCGCCCGCCCCGCCCGTGTGCTCAGAGTGCGAGACCCACGGGATGATCGCGCCGTAGCCGAACCGGACGACCCACTCGTGCTCCATCTCCACCGTCCCCGACACGCCTTCTATCCGCCGCAGGACGTCCGCCCGGCCGTCGCCGAGAGGAAGGAGGTCGATGACCCGGACGATGCCGGTGTCGGTCTCATGGGTTGTCTCGAGGACGAACGAGTTGCCCCTGTAGCAGCGAGTGGTGCGTGACGTCCCGACCGGCCGGAGGAGCCAGCGGCCGTGCTCGGGCGTGCCGAGGAGGGCGGAGAAACAGCCCGGTGAGTCGAAGCGCGGGAGGCAGAGCCAGTCGATCGACCCGTCGCGGCTCACCAGCGCAGCTGTCTCGGTGTCGCCGATGACCGCGTAGTCCTCGATGGGAGTCGACATGGCGAACACTGTAGGCCGACGGCGATGCTCAGGGGAGGCGCGCTCGAGCCAAGGTGCCTTTGCCCGGCGCATTGGTCGTCACCACCCAGAGCTCGTCGCCGTGCGCGGCGGCGGAGACAGGGGTGCCGTCGGGTCCGGCACCGACCGACCACGTCGCTCCAGAGCGCCGAAGGACGGCACTGCCGCTGCCCGAAGGAGCGATCACGAGGACGTCCTCGCCGACCACGACCGGTGCCAGGACGTCTGCGTTCTCGGGCACGACAACATCCGGTATGCCGGCCGGCTGACTGATCGTGTTCCCGCTCACCTCCCAGAGGGTGACCCGCCCACCGGCTGTGCCGGTGACGAGGCACAGCTGCCGTGAGCAGGTGGCGGCCTGTGCCTGCACCGGGCCGGAGTTCGGGGGTTCCGTGAAGGGGAAGTCAACTCGGGTCCACGGACCGTCCCCGTCCGGTGACGTCCAGATCGCGGGCTCCACCCCGACCGAACCGGGTGCCAGTCGGGTGACCGAGCCGGACAGGATGAGGCCATCACCCCTGGAGGAGATGGCCGCTGCGCTCACCAGCTCCTCGGCAGTGCTTGCGAGGGGAGTGCCCGTCGACCGCTGTCGGGTCCAGCGATCGCCACTGCGCGACCAGAGCGCGATGTCGAGACCGGTGCGGTCGCTCTGCCACGCGCCAAGGACGACAGGTGACTCACCGGCATACGCCATGCCGGCAAGGTCTCCGGCGCCATAGCTGCCGAAAACACCGAAGGGCTGTTCCTGCTCGGCGACGTCGGCATCGGTCCCGCTCCACGTCGTCCAGCGGTAGTTGCCGTGGGCGCCTCCGCGCGCCCCGGCGATGGCATCGACGTGACCACCGCGGGTGATGACCTGCAACCAGCGACCCTCGAAGGCGTAGGGGGAGCGCGGGGTGAGCGGGACCTCGCTCAGGTTCCCTGAGGGGGTGAGGGACAAGAGGTGCGGGCGCGGTCGTCCGGGTCCGTCGGCGCCGACGAGGAGGGGGGAGCCGTCGACGGCGAGGGTGACGGCGGACAGGGGGTCTGGGAGGGCGACCTGCTGCCAAGACAACCTGAGTTCGGCCAGAGAGGGGTCCTTGCGTGGTGCGGTCGTGCAAGCGCCTGCGAGCAGGGTCGAACCAAGGACCAGCCCGACGAGGAGGGGGCGCACTTCCACATCCGTCACTCTAGGCTCCAGAACTCTCACGGAATGGGGCCTGTCAGTGGTGGCACTTAGCATGGTGGACGTGACTTCTGCTGTGACCCCCACGCCCGCCCGTCGCTCCGGGAGCGCCACCCACGACCACCTCATCGTGCGTGGCGCGCGCGAGCACAATCTCAAGGACATCTCGGTCGAGTTGCCCCGTGACTCCCTCGTCGTCTTCACCGGACTGTCGGGGTCGGGCAAGTCGTCGCTGGCCTTCGACACGATCTTCGCGGAGGGCCAGCGCCGCTACGTCGAGTCGTTGTCGGCCTACGCGCGCCAGTTCCTGGGGCAGATGGACAAGCCAGACGTCGACTTCATCGAGGGTCTGTCGCCTGCGGTTTCGATCGACCAGAAGTCGACCAACCGCAACCCGCGCTCGACCGTCGGCACCATCACCGAGGTCTACGACTACTTGCGCCTGCTCTTTGCGCGCGCGGGGCGTCCCCACTGCCCGACCTGCGGCGAGCCGATCACCCGCCAGAGCCCCCAGCAGATCGTCGACCAGCTGCTGCAGCTCCCTGAGGGCACGCGCTTCCAGGTGCTTGCGCCGGTCGTGCGCGCGCGCAAGGGCGAATACGTCGACCTGTTTGCCGAGCTCCAGTCCAAGGGTTTCGCACGCGCTCGCGTCGACGGCGCGGTCGTGTCGCTCACCGAGCCGCCAACTCTTGAGAAGCAGATCAAGCACACCATCGACGTCGTCGTCGACCGCCTCGTCTCCAAGGGTGGCGACTCGTCCTCCAAGCGTCGTCTCACCGACTCGGTCGAGACCGCCCTCGGACTCGCGGGTGGCGTGGTCCTCATCGAGTTCGTCGATGTGGCCGAGGACGCCAAGACCGGTGAGGGACTGCCGCGTGAGCGGCGCTACTCCGAAAAGATGGCGTGCCCCAACAATCACCCTCTGGCCATGGACGAGGTCGAGCCGCGCTCCTTCTCGTTCAACTCACCCTTCGGTGCCTGCACCGTCTGCACAGGCATTGGCACCGAGCTCGAGGTCGACCCCGAGCTGGTCGTCCCCAACGACGACCTCTCTCTGGCTGAGGGCGCGATCGCGCCGTGGGCCTCGGGCAGCGGTGCATCCGAATACTTCCAGCGAGTCCTCGGTGCGTTGTCCGAGGAGCTGAAGTTCAGCATCGACGTGCCCTGGCGAGCACTGCCTGAGCGGGCCAGGGAGTCCTTGCTCCACGGCCGCAACCACAAGGTCCACGTCAAGTACCGCAACCGTTTTGGACGCGAGCGTTCCTACACGACCGGCTTCGAGGGCGCGATCCCATTCGTCAAAAGGCGCCACTCCGAGACTGACTCCGAGTGGAGCCGCGAGCGCTACGAGGGCTATATGCGCGAGGTGCCGTGCCCAGCCTGCCGCGGCAGTCGCCTCAAGCCCGAGTCGCTGGCGGTGCTGGTCGGCGGCAAGAGCATCGCCGATGTGTGCGCGTTGCCCATCTCAGACTCCGCGGGGTTCCTCGAGCAGGTGGACTTCTCGGCGCGCGAGGCGCAGATCGCCGAGCGCGTCATCAAGGAGATCAACGCCCGGCTCGGCTTCCTTCTCGATGTCGGCCTCGACTACCTGAGCCTGGACCGTCCGGCCGGCACCCTGTCCGGTGGTGAGGCACAGCGCATCCGCCTCGCGACCCAGATCGGGTCCGGCCTTGTCGGCGTTCTCTATGTCCTCGACGAGCCGAGCATCGGGCTGCACCAGCGCGACAACCACCGGCTCATCGAGACCCTCACCCGATTGCGTGACCTCGGCAACACCC
Source organism: Knoellia sp. (assembly GCA_039917755.1). Taxonomy (GTDB): domain Bacteria; phylum Actinomycetota; class Actinomycetes; order Actinomycetales; family Dermatophilaceae; genus Knoellia. Next base: position 13,525 of record JBDSIV010000005.1, read on the forward strand.
TCATCGTCGTCGAGCACGACGAAGACACGATCGCGATGGCCGACTGGGTCGTCGACATCGGCCCGGGCGCAGGCGAGCACGGGGGAGAGGTCGTGCACTCGGGCACCGTCGCCGACTTGCTCACCCACAAGACCTCGATCACCGGCAAATACCTGTCGGGTCGGGCCGAGATCCCCCTCCCTGAGGTGCGGCGCCCACAGGAGCGCGGGCGTGAGGTGACGGTGATCGGTGCCCGTGAGCACAACCTCCACGACGTCACCGCAAGCTTCCCGCTGGGCAACCTCGTCGCCGTGACAGGTGTGTCCGGGTCCGGCAAGTCGACGCTGGTCAACGACATCCTCTACCACGTGCTCGCCAACAAGCTCAACGGTGCGAGGCACGTCCCCGGGCGCCACAAGTCGGTCACGGGGCTCGAGCATCTGGACAAGGTCGTGCACGTCGACCAGGGTCCTATCGGGCGCACTCCGCGCTCTAACCCGGCGACCTATACCGGGGTCTTCGACGCGGTCCGCAAGCTCTTCGCGACCACGACCGAGGCCAAGATCCGTGGCTATCAGCCGGGGCGGTTCTCGTTCAACGTCAAGGGTGGTCGTTGCGACGCGTGCTCAGGCGACGGCACGATCAAGATCGAGATGAACTTCCTCCCGGACGTCTACGTCCCGTGCGAGGTGTGCCACGGCGCCCGCTACAACCGCGAGACGCTTGAGGTCCACTTCAAGGGCAAGACGATTGCCGATGTCCTGGACATGCCGATCGAAGAGGCCGCGGAGTTCTTTGCCGCTGTGCCCGCGATTGCCCGCCACATGAACACCCTGACCGAGGTCGGCCTGGGCTATGTGCGTCTGGGGCAGCCTGCGCCGACGCTCTCAGGTGGTGAAGCCCAGCGCGTCAAGCTGGCGACCGAGCTGCAGAAGCGGTCCACCGGCCGGACCATCTATGTGCTCGACGAGCCCACCACCGGGCTGCACTTCGAGGACATTCGCAAGTTGCTCGGGGTCTTGCAGGGACTTGTCGACAAGGGCAACACCGTCATCGTCATCGAGCACAACCTCGATGTCATCAAGAGTGCGGACTACATCGTCGACCTCGGACCTGAGGGTGGCAACAAGGGTGGCTCCGTGGTCGTGACGGGCACGCCTGAAGAGGTCGCGAAGCACCCCAAGAGCCACACTGGCCGATACCTCGCGCCGGTTCTTGCCAAGACAGCCCGCACACCTCTTCGGGGCAAGATCGCGACAGCCGCGATCGAGAGGCCCGCTGCGGCGGTCAAGGGCAAGAGGGCGAAGGCCACCAAGGCAGCCGTGACCAAGGGGGCCGCGACCAAGGCAGCCGCAGCCAAAGCCTCGAACGTCCCGAAGACTCCCGCGACCAAGAAGACCGCTGCGGCCCGTTCGGCCTCGGGATCTGGGAGTTCGGCTACGGCCAGGGCGACGACCAGTGCGGCGCAGAAGGCGGTTGCGCCCAAGGAGAGACGCACAACCCGCAAGAGTGCCTGAGGGATGCGCGTGGACGCAGCGCGTGGTGAGGCAGCGCGTGGTGAGGCAGCGCGTGGTGAGGCCAACGCATAGTGATGGATGCGCATGGCGAGGGCAGCGCCGTTCTCGGGCGGAGGCGGCAGACCCAAGCGCCGCGAGTGAGCAGTCCTTGGGTGTCGGGACGATCGCGGTCGGCTGACAAGGTTCTGAGGCGCGCTGGCCGTCGTTGCGACACGTAGCGCAGCAAAAGGCTTGTCCTGCAGCGGGCTGAACTCATGTCGGAAGTAGGTGGTCAGTGCTGACTTGTAGGTTTGGGGACACACAAATAATCGCGATCCGAGACCAGGAACCCGTACTGCAGGTGGCCCCCTCGTGTTGTGGTTGGCGTTGGTGCATCCCGGGTCCGCTCTCGCGCGGCACTGCGCGTCCACCAAGCCTGCCGTTGCAATAGGCCTGTGCCGCAGCGGATACGGGCTGCTGTCCGCGGCCACTGTCAGTGCTGACTTGCAGGTTTCGGGACATGGAAAAGATCGCGATCCGAGACGAGGAACCTGCACTGCCGGCGACCTTTCGTGTGTCGTGGTTGGCGTTGATGGAACCCGTTCCCGCCTTCGTGCCGCGTTGCGCGTCCACCGAGTCTGCCGTTTCAATAGG
>JBDSIV010000006.1:0-9601 GCA_039917755.1 Knoellia sp.
GGGTGGCGCTTCGCCGTGGCCGCGCTCGGCACCCTGTCGATCCTCATCCTGGGTCGCGTCGCCCGGCGCATGTTCGGCTCAACCTTGCTGGGGTGCATCGCCGCCCTGCTGCTCGCCGTCGAGGGCACCCACGTCGCCTTGTCGCGCACCGGCATCCTCGACATGGCCGTGTCCTTCTTCGCGCTGGCGGGGTTCGCCGCGCTCGTCGTCGATCGCGACAAGAGCCGCGAGCGCCTGGCGCGGATCGTCGGAAGCCAGCCATCCGGCATACCTCTGACAAAAGGTCCGTGGCTGGGAGTTCGACCCTGGCGCTGGGTCGCGGGGCTCTCTCTCGGGTTGTGTGTCTCGACGAAGTGGTCGGGGCTGTTCTTCATCGCGGTCTTCGGGTTGATGACGGTGCTGTGGGACATGGGCGCTCGGCGGGCCGTGGGGGTGCGGCCTTGGGTTCGTGAGGGGCTGTTCAAGGATGGCCCGTATGCCGCGGTGCAGCTCGTCGTCGTCTCTGCCGTCGTCTATGTCGCGTCGTGGTCGGGCTGGTTCGCCTCGAGCAACGGCTACCACCGGCAGTGGAACACCTTCCATCCCGGCGAGGGCATCCAGTGGCTGCCGGCGGTGCTGCGCAACTGGGTGAAGTACCACCAGGACATGTGGCACTTCAACACCACGCTGACGACACCGCACTCCTATTCGTCGAACCCGTGGGGCTGGATGATCCAGGCGCGTCCGACCTCGTTCTTCTATGCGGGGACGAAACGCGGAGAGGGTTCGTGTCACGTCGACGCCTGCTCGCAGGCGGTCCACACGATCGGCACGGTGTCGGTGTGGTGGGGCGGCATCGTGGCCCTGCTCGTGTGCGCGTTCTTCTGGATCGTGCGTCGGGACTGGCGCGCTGGTGCTGTGCTCGCGGGAGTCCTCGCGGGGTATGTGCCGTGGTTCATGTTTCAGGAGCGCACGATCTATGCCTTCTATTCGGTGGCGTTCGAGCCGTGGGTGGTGCTGGCGGTGACGTTCTGCATCGGGCTCGTGTTGGGAGGTCGCGCGGCGACACACGAGCACCGGCGTCGGGGGGCTCTCGTCGTCGGGGCCTATCTGCTGCTGACGATCGGGTTGTTCGCGTGGTTCTATCCGATCTACACGGCGCAGGTGGTGCCCTATGCCCACTGGTACCGACTCATGTGGCTCCCCTCCTGGCTCTGAGCGATCACCGAACGCCCGTGGCCTGTCGGTGCCGCGGCATACGGTGACGTCGTGTTCTTCTTTCCGGGCGAGGACCGCCCCGTCATCAGCCCGCACGACCTGCGCACCGCGTCGGAGTGCGAGTTCGCGCTGATCCGGGACCTCGACGGACGCTTGGGGCGCGCCGCCCGGGCCGACGAGGTGAGCTCGCCGATGATGGACCGCATCATCGAGCTGGGCAACGCCCACGAGAACGCCGAGCGCCGTCGCCTCGGCAGACTCCACCCGGGACGAGTGCGCGATCTGGTGCGCGGCGAGCACTCGCGCGCTGGCTATGGGACCGCGATGCAGCAGACCCTCGAAGCCCTCGACTCGGATGCAGCCGTCCTGTGCCAAGCCACGTTCTTCGACGGTGACGTCCTGGGCTACGCCGACTTCCTCGAGCGCACCGACGAGGGCTGGCTGGTGAGCGACACCAAGCTCGCGCGTTCGGCCAACGTCCCGGCACTCCTGCAAATCGCTGCGTATGCCGCACAGCTCCAGGACCGTGGCGTGCCCACCGCGCCGCTGGCGCGGCTCGTCCTCGGCAACGAGGACCGGCGCGACTTCCCCCTGTTCGAGATCGTGCCCGTCTATCGGTCACGCCTCGCGCGGCTGCAGCGGATCATCGACGAGCATCTGGCGGAGGGCGGAGCGGGCGAGTGGGGCGACCCGCGGTGGATGGCGTGTGGACACTGTGAGGTGTGTGAGCCCGAGGTGCTGACCGCTCGTGATCTGTTGCTCGTCGCGGGGGTGCGTCCGAGCACCCGCAAAAGACTGATCGCTGGGGGTATTTCGACCATCGATGCGTTGGCTGGCTCGACCGGCTTCATCGACGGGCTCCAGGAGTCTCGGTTGGAGCGACTGCGCGCCCAGGCGCGACTCCAGCTGACGCAGCTCGATGACGAACACGCGCCCATCCAGCACGATGTCTTTGACGAGGCACCGATTCGGCGGCTGCCAGTGGCCACCGAGGGGGACCTCTTCTTCGACTTCGAGGGCGACCCGCTCTGGGCCGCACGGGGCTCGAAGGACTGGGGACTCGAATACCTCTTCGGCGTCGTGGAGGTGGACTCCGGCAAGGACGTGTTCCGAGCCTTCTGGGCGCACGATCGCGAGCAGGAGAAGCAGGCGCTGCTCAGCTTCGTCCGCTATGTCCAGGAGCGGCAACGTCAGTGGCCAGGGCTGCACATTTATCACTACGCGCCCTACGAGACCGCCGCGCTCAAGCGACTCGCCTCACGTCATGGCGTGTGCGAGGACGACGTCGACCAACTCCTGCGCGACGATGTGTTCGTCGACCTCTATGCGACGGTGCGCGCTGCGATCCGGGTCTCCCAGCGTTCCTACTCGATCAAAAAGCTTGAACCCCTCTACATGCAGGCCCGCACCGCCGACCTGCAAAAGGGTGACGACTCGATTGTCGAATACCACCGGTTCATGATGGCCCGTCTCGAGGAGCGTTACGACGCAGCCCGAGACATCCTCGAAGGCATCGCCGAATACAACAGGGACGACTGCATCTCGACCCGCCTCCTGCGCGACTGGTTGGTGAGCCGTGTCCCCGACGGCGGCGCAGGAGAGGTTGTCGAGCCACCGCCGGCGCGACCGATCAGTGATGACCGGGCCGCCGCGCTCGCTCTTGAGGCCGACTTGCGGGCGTTGGTGGAGCAGACCAAGCCCGACGAGCGCACCCCCGAGGACCACGCCGTCGCGCTCGTCGCCGCCTCCGTGCTCTTCCACGCACGTGAGGACAAGCCCTTCTGGTGGGAGCACTACGAGCGGCTCAAGGACCCGGTCCAGAACTGGAAGCACTCCTCCGGTGTCGCCATCGTCGAGGGCAAGCCCGAGCTGCTCCAGCCGTGGCACAAACCCACTCCCCGCAGCGGCATGAAGCGTCTCTACGTCGTGCGTGTTGACCCCGCCGGCGGAACGTTGCTCGATGTCGGGAGCAAAGTGGCGGCGCTCTACCCTGCGCCGCCCAGCTTCCCGGAACCCTCGGACCACCTGCCGACCAACGCCCATGCCAAGAGCCCGGGCGGGATCGAGATTGTCGAGGCCGAGGAGGCGATCACCGACAGTGGACGCACGTTCCAACGGCTGACGATCCTCGAGAACGCACCGGCCAAGACTGAAGTCGACGACTTCCCCGTGGCCTTCGTTCCGGCCGGGACTGTCGGGACCAAGAGCATCGACGCCGCCCTGCACGAGTTGGCCCACGAGGTGCTCTCGTCCCACCCCCACCTGCCGCAGCGGGCAGGCATCGACGTGCTGCTCCGCACTCCGCCGCGCCTGCAGTCCGGTGCATCGCTGCCCGTCCCCGGCTCCGGGGACAGCCGTTTCATCGACGCCATCACCACGGCGCTGACCGACATGGACGACTCCTACCTTGCCGTCCAGGGGCCCCCCGGGACGGGCAAGACCTATGTCGGAGCGCGCGTGATTGCCCGCCTCGTGGGTCTGGGCTGGAGGGTGGGGATCTGCTCACAAGGACATGCCGCCGTCGAGAACATCCTCGACGCCGTCGTGAAGGCGGGCGTCTCCCCCGACCAGGTTGCCAAGGCGGCCAAGTACACCGAGGCGCCGGGGTGGACCGCCCTCGCGAAGGCCGATGACCTCGGCGCCTTTCTCACGGAGCGCTCCGAAGCTGGCCTGGGTGTCGTTGTCGGAGGCACCGCGTGGGATCTCACCAACATCGGTCGCATCCCTCGAGGCTCGCTTGACCTCGTCGTCATCGACGAGGCCGGCCAGTTCTCCCTCGGCAAGACCCTCGCGGTGTCGATGGCAGGGCAGAGGTTGCTTCTGCTCGGCGACCCCGCCCAACTGCCTCAGGTGTCGCAGGGCACCCATGCCGAGCCCATCGACCACTCGGCTCTCGGCTGGCTCGCTGACGATGGCGACCTCCTCCCGCCCGCGCTCGGCTACTTCCTCGAGACGACGTGGCGCATGCATCCACGACTCACGCAAGCCGTGTCGCAGTTGTCGTATGCCGGACAGCTCACCTCCGAGGAACACGTCACCGCTGTGCGGACTCTCGCCGGTGTCGAGCCGGGCCTCCACGAGATCCTCGTCGACCACCGGGACAACAAGAACTTCTCCCCCGAGGAGGCCGACACCGTGGTCTCGCTCATCAGTGATCTCCTGGGCCGCGTCTGGACGGCAGGCGATGAGTCCGGCGCTGAGAGAGGACGGCTGCTGACCCAGCAGGATTTCTGTGTCATCACGCCCTACAACAGCCAGGTCGGCACACTGAAGGTGCGGCTCCGCGCCGCCGGCTACCACGATGTCGCTGTCGGCACCGTTGACAAGTTTCAGGGCCAGGAGGCGCCGGTCGCGATCCTGTCGATGGCCGCGTCGGCACACGGCGACGTGTCGCGAGGGATGGGCTTTCTGCTCAACCGCAACCGGATCAACGTGGCGATCTCTCGAGGGAAGCACGCGGCATACATCGTTCGTTCGAGCGTGCTCACAGACTTTGCGCCGCGCACGCCCGACGAGCTCATCGCTCTCGGCGCATTTCTCGGATTGTGCGAGCGAGCCGTGACGACAAGGACATTCGCGTTGCCGGCACCGGCTGGCGGCTGACCCAACGAGGCCTCAGCGCGGCGCATCGCCCTCGGAGTCGGCCGGCTCGATCGGACGTTCGAAGTCCACGTCGATCTGCTGATATTGCTTGAAACGCCCGATGCGTGCCTGCTGCGCATAGGCACGACGGTCGCCGTCGGTGAGATCGACGTCATCGGTGAACGGCGTGAGCAGCGCCCGCGGATAGAGGTGGCGGCCGCGCACGACGTCTGCTTCGGCGAAGAACACGGTGCCGAAGGCGGCGAGGTGGAAGAAGGCGAAGAGCCCGATGACGATGCCGAACACACCGTTGGTCGCAGACGTGGTGTTGACTGCGCGCTCGACAAGACCCACCCCAAAGTACTGCAGCACCTGCCAGGTGATCGAAGCTCCGACAGCCCCCACCGCCACTTGCCGGAGTTCGAGGTCCAGGGCCACCGCCCGGCGCATCCCCAGGGCGAAGACCAGTGCGGTCCCGAAGAAGGTGGCCACGGCGACCGCCACTTTCGTCGTCGCCGGGAACATATCGCTGGATTGGGAGCTGACGATCGAGATCGCCGTTGTCAGGACGACGAAGAGCAGGATCGTCAGGAGGAGCAAGACACTGCGCCCGCGCGCGCGGAACGGGTTGGGCCGTGAGTTGCGAGGCACCCCCCAGACCGTGTTCATCGCGTACTGGAAGGCCTGCCCGACACCGAGTCCGCCATACAGCGCAACAACACTGCTGACAACGATCCCGGTGATGCTTCCACGTAGCGTCTGCGGATCCCCGAGCTGCGCACCGATCACCGGAATCTCGGACAATGCCGAATCGAGCACCCGCGCCTGCAGATCCGGGTACCTGGACAGGACGATGCTCAACGCCGTCGCGAAGAGGATCAACAGCGGGAAGAACGACAAGAACGAGTAGTAGGCGATGAGCCCGACGAGGAAGCCCGCTTGGTCGTCGAAGAACTTGTAGAGGACGGCGAGGGGATACCCGACCACTCGGTGCTTGCGCTGGAAGCGGTCCAGCCGGCCGACTTGTGCCACGCGGGCATCCCATCACATCCCGCACCTCGATGCTCGCTGTCTCGGTGTCATAGTGACGTGGTGATGACCGCAGCTGCTCTCGCGCACGCTCTGGGTCCCACCTTTGTGCACCTCCTCCACGGTGGGGAGGACCGAGCCGTGCTCGGCGTGGAGATCGTCGAAGCCATTGATCTGGTCCGCGCCGAACGGGGCGACCTCGTCGTCGCTGTCGGAGTCCGCACCGCCGAGGAGGCCCAATCGCTGGTCGACGCCTCCAGTGAGGCGGCCGGACTGATCCTTCGCCGACCCTGGGCCGAACTGGCGGATGTCCGGCGCCGTTGCTCGGAGTTGTCGCTCCCCCTCTTGGTGTGGTCGGAGGACATCTCGTGGACAGCGGGTCTGGCAGCTCTGCGCTCAGTCGTCGACGTCACGCCCGGCCCCGCCGACATCAACGGGCAAGGACCGGCGGACCATGTCTTCGCAGACCTCTTCGAGATGGCCGACACCATCAGCGCCCTTCTCGACGCCCCCGTGACGATCGAGGATGCGACCTCGCGAGTGCTTGCGTACTCGCGGGGACAGACCGACGTCGACGCAGCCCGGATGTCGACCATTGTGGGCAGACGTGTTCCCCGTGAGGTGCGTGAGCACTTCCGATCCCTGGGCGTCTTCAAGCGGCTGGCACATTCAGACGAGCCGTTTCTCATTCCGGCCGGCGCAAACGATGTGCGCGCGCGCTACGTCGTGCCTGTGCGTGCAGGTGGTGAGTGGCTCGGCTCGATCTGGGCGGTCGTCGACGGCCCCGCATCCCAGGACCGTCTTCGCAAGCTGCCAGCCGCCACCGAACTGGTCGCCCTCAGCCTGCTGCGTCTTCGGGCACAGACTGAGCTCCATCACCAGGTGCAGCTCGACCAGGTGCGCCGGGTGCTGCGGGGTTCGACCACGGAGCAACCACGCTGGTTGGACGACGGACCGTGGCGCGTGGCGGCGTTGGAGGGACCGGCAGATCTTGATTCCGAGGCTCGTCGTGAAGTCTGGGTCGCTCTCTGCCGTCGGCATGGGTGGCGCCAATCCCTGGTCGTCGACCTGGACAACTCCGTCTACGTGATCCTGCGCGGACCTCGAGGGGCGGGAAGCCTGTCGTGGTTTGCGGATCTTGTCCGCGCCAAAGGGCAGAACATCCCCGGAAGTCGCTTGGTCGTCGGCAGTGAGGCCGGAACCATCGGTGAGGTGCACCAGTCCCGTAGCGATGCCGCCGAGCTCCTCGCGCTCCGCCTGCCCGATGCACGCGGACCAGTCGTGGCCTTCGATGACGAGTGGCCGGCGATCGTGCTCGATCGCGCAGTGCGCGGACAGGTCGATCGACCGTTTGCCTCACCTCTGGCAGGACTCCTCTCGTCCGCAGGCAATGCCAAGACCGACTGGTCGTCCACGCTGGAGGCGGTCATCGACTATTGGGGAGAACCGCAAAAGGCCGCTCGGCACTTGGGCGTGCACGCCAACACGATCCGCTATCGCTTGGCCCGCTTGGCCGAGCAGTCTCCCGTCAACCTCGAGGATCCGCACGAGCGGCTGGCCCTCCGTCTCGAGTTAGCCCGCCTGCGCCAGAGCCAGAGCTGACGGCCTAGCGCAGCGGGTCCACGGCTCGCAACGCATCGGGACGGACCCCGGTCGTGATCTGCTCGGCCAGCAACTTGCCGGTCACCGGACCGAGGGTGATGCCCCACATGCCGTGGCCGCCAGCAATGAAGACGCGTGGGTCCTTGGACGCCCCGATCAAGGGCAGACCGTCTGAGGTGCACGGTCTCGCACCGACCCACTCGTCCTCGCGCTGAGTGAGGTGGGCTCCCTTGAGCAGCGTGCTCGCCTCCTTGACCAGAGCGTCGATCCGCCGGTGGTCCATGGGGGCGTCGACATCGCGGAACTCCATCATTCCGGCAATGCGCAGGCGGTCACCCACCGGAGTGCAGGCCACGCGCTGGGTTGGGAAGTAGACCGGCCCGCGAGGAACGTCGTCCACCTTGACGGTGAACGAGTAGCCGCGTCCGGCCTGAACGAGTTTGCGGACACCGAAGGCTCGTCCGAGATCTCCCAGCCTGGCGCCGGTGGCGATCACAACAGAGTCATAGCGCTCCCCCGCGACCATGACCTCGGACCCCGAGGTCCGCAGGACTGCCACATCGGTCCCGCCCAGGATCTGGCCGCCTCGTTGGCGGACAGAGTCGGCGATGGCGTCCACATAGGTCGACGGGTCGATGAAGCGCTCGTCATGGATCCGGATGGCAGTCTCTATGTCATCGGCGAGAACGGGTTCATCCCGACGCGCCTGCGCGCCGTCGACCACATCGAATTTCACAGACTGCCCACTGGCCTCGATGAGCTCGAACTCCTCCAGCAGGGCCTGACTGTCAGCAATCGTCCGGAACGCGGCCGTGAAGGGCTCGGCTGCCTGCGTGCGGGCGTTGACGCCGCCGCGCTCGAGCTCGCTGTAGGCCCCCAGCGCGCCGGTGTTGAGCGGGATCAGGGCCTGCATCGCCTGCTGCCAACGCGCGGGGGTGCAGTTCCTCGCGAACTGAAGGAGGAACTTGATCAACCGGGGGTTGGCCGTCGGCGGCACATACACCGGAGACGAGGGGCTGAGGACCGCTGTGATGCCGTACTTGAGGACCGAGGGCTCAGGCAGGGGGACGGCGATGCTGGGTGTCAGCCACCCGGCGTTGCCCCAGCTCGACCCAGCGGCAACGCCATCGCGGTCGATCACCGTGACGTCGACACCGGCCTCCTGCAGGAACCAGGCGGTGGACAGACCGACCATGCCGGCCCCCAACACTGCGACACGCTCTGGGCGCCGGTGATCTGAAGTAGCCATACCTCCATCGTCGGTGCAGACCGGCCGGCTCCCACTAGCCGCAAAGCACAATCTTGAAGTACCCAGCTGTTGGGGGACTACAAAGGATCCCGCCCGCAAACCACCCGCGGCGGGGCCATCAAGATGTGGCAGCCGGTCCGCGTGAGTCACGCTCAGTCGACAACACCCTCATGCACGCACGCCGCTACGCCTGCTCGTCGATCGCCTCAGTCCGGCTGCTGCCCACTGCAAGGGGAGATGTGCCCCTGATGCCACCGTGACTGCTGGCACTCCGCACAGATATTCCTATGGACATGCAGTAGTCGTCGCCAGCGCCACGCACCCGCCAGCACTGAGCACGAGCCACCTCGCTATTGGCGGGGACCACGAGAGGACTGCATGTCCCTTGCCCCGCCCCAAGGCTTGGCCAGGTGTTGGTCCATCAGATTGAGGAGTCTTGACCAGGCCCAAGCCGCCGGTTGGCGTCCATCACTCCGTGGCGCACCGCCAGGCGGATCACGAAATAGAGGACCAGAGCTGGAACGATCATGAGGACGAGGAGAGAGAGCAGCTCGAGGGGATGCAGCGCCATACCCGCGACCGTACCAGCGCCGGGAGATCTCCCAGTCTGGCGCAGGGTGCCGACAGGACGATCGTGCCTCGACGTCCAGACGTGCCGCTCCGGACGCGAACCGGTGTCGTTCTCTGGGCGCAGGAGGAAGGAGGAGACTTCGGCCTGTATGCCGTAGCGCTCGTCAGCCAACGCGCTGGCGAACGCACCTCAGCGTCGGGGAAGGGCCTCGTGTGGCTCATTGGTACGCACGAGCAGATCGGCATGAGCAGGTTGAGTCGCATTGACCACGACAAAACCCCGCCCAACCGAGCACATCAGTGCAGGTCACGCGGGGTTTCAACCGGGTGGAGCTGAGGGGATTCGAACCCCTGGCCTTCTCATTGCGAACG
>JBDSIV010000007.1:0-15399 GCA_039917755.1 Knoellia sp.
AATTTGGCCACCGTGTGCTCGTCCGGGGACGGGCTCGCGTTGACCGCCCTCAATCCTACGCGCGATCAGCGTTGCCGAGAAATCGTGCTTCACGGCGGGAGTCCGGTATGCCGCGTGCCCGCCTCCGCGTGGGGTCACCCCTCGTGTGCCGTTTGGGGGAAGCCATCGCATCCTCGCGTCTTGGCACCCCGTGCCGCTGGCGAAGTCCATTTCAGCGCCTCGCGTCGACTCAGCCCCGACAAGCGGTGGGTGTGCCGATCCACGAACGCCTGCACCCAGGCAGGATCCGTGCGGGCGTACTGCCGCAGGGCCCACCCGATGGCTTTGCGAATGAAGAACTCTGTCTCGCCCAGGTTGGGCTCAATGACGTCCTCAAGCAGTGCGGTGTCGGTGCGGTCCTTGTGCCGCAACTGGCTGATGATCGCCGAGCGTCGCAACCACAGGTCCTCGCGTTCGGACCACGCGCGCATCCGCAGCCCCTCCCCCTCAGGATCAAGGAGCAACACCTCACCCACCACGTTGCCCACCTCGTCGACGTAGTCCCACCACGCCCCCGTCACGATGAGGTGCTCGACGAGCGGCATGGCGTCCGGGTCGCGCCACGGGCGGTAGGCGCGGTGGCGGAGAAGGGCGAGGGCGGCATACCGGTCCTCGCGGTATTGCGCCCCGTCCCAGAGCCCACGGACCGAGCATTCCCAGGCCGAGCGTGACTCGATCCGCACGGCGGGATCAGCAAGGAGCGGTCGCAGCAGTTCGCGGCGTTGCGGCGAGGTGAGTCCGAGGAAGGGCATCTCGCTCTTCATGTAGCGCTGCTGCCCGACGGCTCGCTCCGGGTCGGCGCCGGAACGCAGGGCAGACCGGATCGCGTCGAGGAGCTCGGAACCATCGGACATGATCCCGAGCCTAGAGGTGGGCTCTGACGCGTAGCCTGCGAATATGGATTCGCCTCTTGTGCAACGGATGCAGGGTTTCGGCTCGACGATTTTTGCGGAGATGACGTGGTTGGCCAACGAGCACCATGCCCTCAACCTCGGGCAGGGATTCCCCGACACGGACGGACCGCAGGAGATCCTCGACGCGGCGAAGGCGGCCATCGATGCGGGGCGCAACCAGTACCCACCAGGCGCCGGTGTCCCCGAGCTGCTCGACGCGATTGCCGCTCACCAGAAGCGTTTCTATGGCATCGACCTCGAACCACGCCGCGAAGTCCTCGTCACCGTGGGAGCGACGGAGGCCATTGCTGCGACGATCCTCGCGCTGTGTGAGACCGGCGACGAGGTCGTCACCTTTGAGCCCTACTACGACTCGTATGCCGCGTCGATCGCCCTCGCAGGAGCCGTGCGGAAGACGTCAGTGCTGCGCTTCCCCGACTTCGCCGTCGATGAGGAGTCGCTGCGGGCGGCCTTCTCCTCGCGGACCAAGCTCGTGCTGCTCAACACTCCGCACAACCCGACGGGCAAGGTCTTCACCCGCGAGGAACTCGAGCTCATCTGCGCGCTGGCGCGAGAGCACGATGCGTGGGTCGTCACCGACGAGGTCTATGAGCACCTCGTCTTCGACGGACTGACCCACATCCCTGTGGCGACCCTGCCGGGGATGCGCGAGCGGACCCTCACCATCTCCTCGGCGGGCAAGACGTTCTCGGTCACGGGGTGGAAGGTCGGCTGGCTGTCCGGACCGGCCGAGGTGGTGACCGCCGTGCGGTCGGTGAAGCAGTTCCTCACCTATGTCGGGTCGGGGCCGTTCCAGCCGGCGGTGGCGCTCGGGCTGGGTCTTGGTGATGAGGTGTATGCCGGTCTGTCCCGTTCCATGCAAGGCAAACGAGACGTCTTGGTCGAAGCGCTCACCGGCATCGGGCTCGATGTGGCGGTGCCGGGCGGAACGTACTTCGTGGTGGCTGACGTGGCCCCCCTCGGCGCGACGGACGCCCTCGACTTCTGTCGTGAGCTGCCGGCTCGTGCCGGCGTCGCGGGAGTGCCGGTGTCGGTCTTCCACGACGACGTCGACGCGGCGCGCACTCTGGTGAGGTTCGCGTTCTGCAAGCAGGACGACGTGCTTCGGGAAGCCGCCGTGAGGCTCTCGACCCTGCGCGTCTGACCGTCCACAAGGTGCCCCGTCGTGATCTCTTGTCCACAGATCGTGGGATGAGGCTGGCGGCCGCCCCCGTGTTCACCGCAGGCTCTCGGCATGTCGATGCCTGCCGCCGTCCGCCATCTCCTTGTCGCTCTGGGCGCGGTCGGCAGCCTCGTGCCGGGCGCGGGGCTGGCTCCAACCGGCGCTGCTGACGCGCCATCGCGACCGGTCACGACCGCGGAGCTGAGCGCACTGCGCCGGACGTGGTCTTGGCCGTCGTCACCGCGCCCCGGCGTGCTGGCGCCCTACGTGGCCCCACGGTCGACCTACGGCGCCGGGCATCGCGGCATCGATCTGGCAGCAGCGCAGGGGCAGGAGGTGCTCGCCGTTGACGCTGGAGTGGTGACCCATGTGGGTGTCATCGCCGGGCGGGGCACGGTGACTGTCACCCACAGGTCCGGGCTGCGCAGCACGTACGAACCCGTTCGCGGCGCCGTGGCGACGGGCTCAATGGTGGCAGAGGGGCACGTCATAGGGACCGTGGAGGGGCGCACCCACTGCGGTGGCGCGTGCCTGCACCTCGGGGCCTTGCGAGGTTCGGGCTATGTCGACCCGCGTCCGCTGTTCGGAGGCGGCCCGGTGATCCTGCTGCCGCTGGAGCCGAGATGGTGATGCCATCGACTCAGCCCACGGTCGGCCACGGATTGTGGGCACAACCGTCCAGGCCTTTGCTCTGCTGAAGCATGACCGGAGCGAGGTCGCCCGTGCGGGGGCACTCGACGTGACCGTGATAGAGCCCGTGCCCGATCTCGTGGTTGACCATGTATTGGCGGTAGGCCGCGAGGTTGTTGGCATACCCGGGCACGCCTTCGGTCCAGCGGCGCAGGTTGAGCACGACCTTGCGCGAGTTGAAGCACGACACCTCGCCGTTGGTCCGCAAGGGTGCACAGAGTGTGTCTGTCAGGTCGGGGCTGGCCAGCACGATGGTGATGTCCACCTCGCCCGATTTCACGCGGGAGGGTGAGACGACGCGAAAGCGCACCTTGTCGCGCGTCTGCCACCCTCGTTGGTCACCCAGGGTTGCCGCGATGATGCCGGCTGCTTCCTCGACGTTGGCGCCTGCTCCGGCCTCAACCTGCAGTCCGACTCTCACCGTGCGGTTGGGGTTGACCGTGGGGGCGGCAATGGCCGGAAGCAGCGCCGGCGAGAGCTTGCCGGTGCCCGACTCGGGCACTCGCTTCACACCGGCACGGGGCGTCGTGGCGGGGGCCGAGGGGAGGTCCTCCGCAGCCGCCAGCGGATCGCTCTTCTGTTGCAGCACGGCTGCGGTCAGGTCGGTGGGGTTGAGACCGGCTGAGCCCGAGTCCTGACTGGGCCAGAACGACCACAGGAGCAGGACGACAATCGTCGCCAACGCCACGGCGGCCGCGGCCCGGCGGCGGGCGAAGGTGGTTCCAGAGGGCGATGCGCGGGGAACGGTCGCTCGGCGCCGCGCACGGGTCTCCCACTCGACCCGCTGGGCGGGCGGAACCATCTCGATCGAGTCGGCAATGCGGTGGGACGGGCCCGAACCGTCCGTGACGAGTCCGGCCTGACGACGCCGACGTTCTGCCCGGGTCAGCCACGGCGAGTCATCGATGACACCAGACGGGGATGTGGGCACGCGCTCCCCACGGTCGCGATGGCCCTCCTGCGGCCGCCGCTCCGCACGACGCCGATCGGACCGCCGCTCAACGCGGGTGTCGTCCAGGTCGGTGAGCGAGGAGCGTGGTTCGCTTCCCCAGCCCGGGAGGTCATGGTCATCAAGCACGCGGATGAGCCTGGGCATAGGAGGCTGCCAGCCGCTCGATCGAGACATGGGTATAGATCTGAGTCGTGGCCAGAGATGCGTGACCGAGCAGCTCCTGCACCATGCGCAGATCGGCGCCCCCCTCAAGGAGGTGTGTCGCCGCACTGTGACGAAGCCCGTGAGGCCCAAGATCGGGGGCATCGGGCACGTGGGTCAGCATGTCGTGCACGAGGGTACGCACCTGTCTGGGGTCGATGCGCCTCCCCCTGCGCCCCAAGAACAGGCTGGGTCCGGATCCGTCAGTGGCCAGCCGAGGACGACCACGGTCCAGCCACTCGCGCAGGGCCGACTGAGCGGGGTCGCCGAAGGGCACACGGCGTTCTTTGTCGCCCTTGCCGATGACCCGGACGACGTTGCTGCCAAAGTCGATGTCGTCCACGTCGAGGCCCGTCAGCTCGCCCACGCGAACCCCGGTGGCATAGAGCAACTCGAGCATCGCTCTGTCCCGAATGTGAACGGGATCGTCATCGTCAGCCGCCACGGCGGCGACGTCCAGCAGGCCCACAGCATCACCCCTGGCGAGCACGGGTGGCAGGGTGCGGTGCCGTTTGGGCGCCATCAACCGAAGGGACGGGTCGAGGTCGACGTGACCCTGACGAGTCGCCCAGCCGAAGAACGTGCGCAGCGACGCCGACCGTCGGGCAACGCTCGAGCGCGCTGCCCCGGCAGAGGCGAGGACGCCCAGCCACCCGCGCAGGTCTGCCAACCGAATGTCCTGCACCGGGGTTTGCGCTCGATCCGTGGCGCCGGGTGGTGGACTGACCGCCTCACCAGTCTGGCCAGCGGGAGAGCCCTCGCCCCCACCGTCGACATGGCTGAGGAAATCGCGGAGGTCCGCAAGGTACGCCCGAATGGTGTGCGGGGACCGACTTCGTTCCAGCCGAAGATGACGCTCGTAGGCGTCGATCACGTCGTGCCGGCTGGCCCTCACACCCCGCACCGTCTCATCAGGTGGGCGCCCGATCAACTACCCGGACGGCGGGTCTGGTCTCACCATCGGGACTTCGGGACCTTGCGCCACCGCTCATCCACCCGCTCGACGATGCCGAGCATCGTGAGCCTGCCCAGGACGCTGAGCAAGGTGGTGGAGTCGAGTGCCGTGAGCCCCTGCAGCCTGCCGAGGTCGGCCGGAACGCGGATCGGCACCGCCGACCAGACGCTGCGGTCGAGGTCGCCGAGCTCCGACTCAGGGGTCATGCTCGCTCGGGCGGGCCCGACAGCGTCCAGGCTGAGTCGACCCATGAGGTCAAGAACCTCGGCTGCGTCAGTCACGAGGGTGGCATCGGTCTCGCGCAGGAGCTTGTGGCACCCGGCGGACTGAACCGAGGTGACCGGGCCCGGGACGGCGGCGACGTGGCGCACGAGTGTGCGGGCCTCCCTGGCCGTGTTGAGCGAGCCGGATCTCAGGCCCGCTTCGACGACGACCGTGCCCACGCTCATGGCCGCGATGATCCGGTTGCGGGCAATGAACCGTTGCCGATAGGGAGCCCAGCCGAGTGGTAGCTCGCTGACCACGGCTCCTTCTGCGGCGATCTCTCGCAGCAACCCCTCATGCGCCTGCGGATAGGCGCGGTCCAGGCCCCGTGCGAGGACGGCAATCGTCGGACCTCCTCCCGCGAGCGCTCCGCGGTGGGCGGCAGCATCGATGCCGAACGCGGCCCCTGACACCACGGTGGCTCCACGCTGCACCAAACTCTCGCCGAGATAGGCAGCGACCCTCAAGCCATAGGCCGTGGCCGCACGCGACCCCACCACCGCCACGCTGCCCTGGGCGACGGCGAGATCACTCGATCCCCGCACATACAGACAGATCGGTGGGCAGGCCAGCTGGTCCACTCCGATCGGCCACTCCTCATCGCCTGGAATGACGACTCTCACGTGCAAGCGGTCGAGGGCATGGCGGGCCTGATCAATGTCAAGCGCTTCGACTCGCTGGTCATAACGTCCGTCCGGCACCAAGGAGCCAGCCATCAGTCGGTTCAGCGAACCCACGGCACCGAACCGCGAGATCGCGTCACGCACGCAAACTGTCTCGGGTTCGGCGATCCGGCTCCAGGCCAGGCGTGCCCAGCGCTCCTCCGTCAGGGAGGAGGCGCCTGGCACCACGGACACGTCTCGACGTCGTTCGCTCATGCCGCCGCCCTCCCCTGGCTGCGCAGCGTGAAGGCCAGACCGACGTCCTCTGCCGTGGGTGACACCCGGCCGAAGAGGTCTGCGGCCGACCAGGCCAGCCTCACGGTCCGGTCATAGCCACGCAGGGTGAGCTGGCCCAGATCCAGGGCCCGGTCGATCGAGGCTGTGGCTCGACCGGGCAGACGCCACGGTGGACGCCGCAGGGCATGACCAGGGACGCGAGCGTTGGTCGCCCACCCGTGTTTGGACCAGCGCTCCTGCTGGGCACCTCGAGCCCGCAGGACCCGCGCGAGGACGACGGCGCTGGACTCGCCGGCCTCGTCACCGAAGGCCGCCCTCGACACCGGCGGCACGACGGCCTGGATGTCCACGCGGTCAATCAGCGGTCCTGAGAGTTTGGCCTGATAGCTGCGGAGCTCGACCGCACTGCACATGCAGTCGATGCCTTTGCCCCACGCGCGCCCACACGGACAGGGATTGGTGGCCAGGACGAGCTGGAAGCGCGCCGGGTAGTGGACCAGTTGCTTGGCCCGGGCGATGGTCACCTCGCCGGACTCCAACGGCTGGCGCAACTGTTGAAGCACCGAGGTCTTGAACTCCCCCGCCTCATCCAGGAACAGCACCCCGCAGTGCGCCCGGGAGATCGCGCCCGGCAGCACGACCCCTGAGCCGCCACCGGTGATCGAGGCCATCGACGCGCTGTGGTGCGGCGCCACGAACGGTGGGGTGAGGTCGAGTTCGCTCGCGCGGATCTCGTCACCCGTCAGCGAACGGATCGCGTGGGTCTGCAGAGCCTGCTCCCGCGAGAGTGGCGGGAGGATCGTCACGAGTCGCTCGGCCAGCATCGTCTTGCCGACCCCCGGGGGCCCGCTCATCAGCAGGTGGTGGTCTCCGACTGCGGCCATCTCGAGGGCCAACCGGGCCTCGGGCTGACCGACGACGTCGGCGAGGTCGCCCCGCTCGTGCACCGTGTCGACCTTGTCGGTGACCACCCCGGCAACCGGCAGGGGGTCGATCCCGCCGCGCACGGCATACCAATGCACCAACGTCGCCAAGGTGGGGGCGCAGTGCACGGTGACCCCGTCGACGAGCTGCGCCTCTGCGACGTTCTCGGGTGGGACGACGACGTGACTCACACCGGCGCGCACCGCAGCCAGGACTGCCGGCAGGATGCCCCGCACACCGCGCACGCGGCCGTCGAGACCGAGCTCACCCAGATGCACCACCTGCGAGATACGGCGGGGGTCCACCACTCCCGCGGCAGCCAACACCGCCAAGGCAATGGCGACATCAAAGCCGGTGCCCTGCTTCGGGATCGAGGCCGGAGAGAGGTTGACGGTGATGCGCTGCGGCGGCAGAGGGCAACCACTGGTCGCGGCAGCGGAGCGGACCCGGTCAGGCGCCTGACCGCACGCCTTGTCCGGGAGCCCGGTGACGCTGAAGTTCGGGAGCTGGGAGGAGATGTAGGCCTCGACGTCGACGAGGCGACCGTCGAGTCCACTGAGGGCGACACACAGGGTGCGCCCGAGCTTGGCGGTCATGCGCCCACCGCCACCACATGGCGCAGCACGGGGCGACGCCCGGGCTCGGCCAAGATGCCGATGACGTCGATGCGCACGAGAGGCACGGCCCCGGTCCGCGAGCGCAGGTAGGCCGCTGCGAGACGACGCAGCCGCCGCGACTTCTCCCACGTCACCGCCTCGAGCGGATCTCCCGAACCCGTGCCTCGACGCGTCTTCACCTCACAGATGACCAGGCAGTCGCCGTCGAGGGCGACCACGTCGATCTCACCCTCGGGGCAGCGCCAGTTGCGCTCGAGGATCTGCAGACCGCGCTCGCGCAGGTAGCGCGCTGCGAGGTCCTCGCCGTATCTGCCCAAGGCCACGTGTCCGTCCATGGCAGGAGCCTCAGTCGGAGCAAGCAGTCCGCGCCAGTGACTCAGGCGATCTGTGGACGGCGCGCCCCCAACCACACGGCCTGTGGACAGCCAGGCGTGCTCAGCGGGTCAGAAATCACCCTTGGGCAGTTGCAGCTCCGACTTGGCGAGCTCCTCGACGTTGACGTCCTTGAAGGTCACGACGCGCACCTGCTTGGCAAAGCGGGCGGGACGATAGATGTCCCAGACCCAGGCGTCCTGCATCGTCACGTCAAAGAAGACCTCGCCTCCGTCGCTGCGGACCTTCACATCGACGGAGTTGCACAGATAGAAGCGCCGCTCGGTCTCGACGACGTGTGAGAACAGCCCGACGACGTCGCGGTACTCGCGATAGAGCGAGAGCTCCATCTCGCTCTCGTACTTCTCGAGGTCCTCAGCGCTCATGCGTCACAGCTCCGTCATCGTGGGGGTCGGGGGCACCGACACCAGTGCTGGTGCCATCGCTGGGCCCGCAGTGGGGCCAGCCACTCCATCATCGTCCATGGTTCCCGGCAGCCGCCACGAGCGTCGGTGCAGCACCGTCGGCCCCAGAGCCCGGAGCGCGTCCATGTGTTCGGGCGCGGCGTAGCCCTTGTTCATTTCCCAACGGTATGCCGTGTGGTCCGGAGCGAGGTCGACCATGATCTGGTCGCGCTCCACCTTGGCCAGCACGCTCGCCGAGGCCACCGAGGAACACTTCAGGTCGGCCTTGATCATCGTCGTCACCGGTGGCGTGTGGACCTCGCCGGAGCCGAAGGCGAGCAGCCCGACCTCATCCGGGGAGGTGAGCCAGTCATGGTTGCCATCGAGGATGACCAGGTCGGGGACGACCTCGAGGGCAGCCAGTGCCCGGCGCCCCGCCAGACGCAGGGCCGCGATGATCCCGACCTCGTCGATCTCCGCCGGAGACGCATGCCCCACGGCGTGGGCGAACGCCCACCGACGGATGCGCGGAACCATGACCTCACGGGCTTGGGGCTGGAGCAGTTTGGAGTCACGCACGCCCTGGGGGGCGGACCGGCAGGTCTCATCGATGACGACCACGCCGACCGAGACAGGGCCGGCCAGAGCGCCCCGCCCGACCTCGTCCATCCCGGCAAGGAGTCGGTAGCCCTCGCGCTGGAGGGCGCGCTCAACGCGCAGACTCGGCTTGCGGGAACGAGGGGCGGAAGGCATGACCGGTGAGGCAAACTCTCTGAGGCGGGATGAGCCAGCTGACGCATCAGGTCAGCACAGGGCTCAGGGGCTGGTGGACGGCGTCGACCCCGTGGGAGCCGGTGATGCGGCTCCTGGGTTGGGCACCGTGTCGAAGGTCGTTCCGGGCCGACTCAACCAGCCAGCTCGGTCGAAGGGCCAGACGATCGCGACCGCGCGACCGGTGATGCGATCGATGGGCACCGACCCCTGGGCGCCCGTGCCCTCGGGGTCGTGGAAGCGCGAGTCCTCGGAGTCACCACGGTGATCACCCATGACCCACACCTTGCCCTCGGGCACGGTGATGTCGAAGGTGATTGCGCTGGGCACGTCACCGGGCTTGATGTAGGACTCGGTGATCGGTTCCCCGTTGATCTTGAGGTGGCCCTGCGCGTCACAGCACACGACGTGGTCACCGGGCAGCCCAATGACCCGCTTGATGAGGTGGTTGTCGGACGTGTTGGGCAGCAGCCCGACGAAGGTGAGCACGCGTTCGACACCGTCTCGGACCGGGCCGTGACTCACCGCTGGAGTCGCGGAGAGCCACTCCCCCGGGTCTTCGAAGACGATGACGTCGCCGTGCTTGAGGTCGACAACGTTGGGAACGAGCTTGTTGACCACGACCCGGTCGTCGAGGATGAGCGTGTCCTCCATCGACCCGGAGGGGATGTAGAACGCCTGGATGAGCCAGGTCTTGACGACGAACGACAGGGCAAGCGCCATGGCCACGACGACGACGAACTCGCGGATCGCGGCGCCGGCAGCACTGGCAGCGGAGCGGGCTCGCGAAGAACCGTCCTGCGACGGGTCGCTGGGTCCCTGCACTGAGTCGTTGACCGACGCGCGGAACCCAGACCCGTCACCGGCGACGTCCCGGGGCGCGTCAGGGTCGAACTGGCCCGATTCGAACCGGGCCTCGTTGCTCGTCATCTCTGTTGTCCGCGCTCTCAGGGCTGGGTAGTGGTCGGTGAAGCTGGGGCACCGATCTGGCCGAGCGGCCAGATGCGCATGACGACGGTGCCGATGAGGGCGTCCGCGGCAATCGTCCCGTCCGTGCTGACGGATCCGGCACCCACGTGGGTGCGTGAGTCCATCGCCTCGGCTGGCGTGTCACTGAGCAGGAAGTATCGACCCGCGGGCACCCGAATCCGAAATGGTGCCGCGCTGTCGGCGAGCCGCGGACCCACCGAGTCTCCATTGACGGTGACATGCCCGGTGGCGCAGCAGACGACCTCATCGCCGCCATCGGCAACGACACGACCGAGGACGGACTTCTCACCGAGGTCGATGCCCAGGGCACCAGCCGCCCCACCGAGGGTCCGGCCGATCAGGCCGTCGTCGATGTGCGTCGAACGGTCGGGTCCGGGCCAGGCCTGCGTGACGTCCGCGACGACCACGTCACCCATCGATGGTGACCCGACCTTGGCGACGAGGACCCGTTGACCCTGCTCAAGGGTGGGCGACATCGAGTCGCTCGCCACGGCATACGGCTGCATCACCAAGGCGCGTACAAGCATGACGACCAGAATGCCCGCGGCGAGGAGCACCGGGATCCGGTGGGCATGACTCGACCCGGCCCCCGCGGTGGTGGCGGGAACCGGGTCGGTGTCGTTGCTGGCCGGCGAAGTCATCGAGAGGATGCTATCCGGCGGACCTGAAAGCGTGGTGCCTCGGTTCAGCTGACCGGCGTCTCGCGCTTTTCCTTGATCTTGGCAGCCTTGCCGCGCAGGTCGCGCAGGTAGTAGAGCTTGGCGCGGCGGACGTCACCGCGGGTCACGACCTCGATGTGGTCGATGACCGGCGTGTGGAGCGGGAAGGTGCGCTCGACACCCACGCCGAAGGAGACCTTGCGGACCGTGAAGGTCTCGCCGAGGCCACCACCGTGGCGACGGATGACGATGCCCTTGAAGACCTGGACGCGCGAGCGCGTGCCTTCAATGACCTTGACGTGGACGTTGACGGTGTCGCCGGCGCGGAAGGCGGGGATGTCCTCGCGCAGGGAGGCCTTGTCGATCGCGTCGAAAATCCGCATGACTGGTTCGCTTTCTTGTGCGGTGCCACAGGTCACCCACATGTGCTGGTACTGCAATGAATGGTGGTGCGGCGTCGTGCCTCATGCGTTGAGCACGTGAGCCGAAGCTCAGGCGCTGTGCACTCCCCCTGTGGCAGGGGCGTTGATCGACGGACGCAAGGAGCAAGTTTGCCAGAGCACACGGCATACCGAGAAATCCGCGCTGGGAACGCGTCAGGAAGCGGCCCTCTCAGGTCGCGTCTGACGTTGGGCGCGGGCAATCCGGACGATGACCGGGTCGACCTTGTCCTCGCCTCCGAGGAAGTCGATGAGGGCTCGAGCCGACTGGATCTGGTCGCGGGTCACCTTGACGATGAACTTGTCCTTCACCGGGTGCCTCCCTCGGGGTCTGCTGGGTCTTCGACGTCATCTTCAGTGTCCTCCACATAGAGAACCTCGTCCACCAGCATCCCGGCACGAAAGCGCGTGACGTCCTCGCCGTCGCCGTCGATGCGGGCCCCGGCGTCGAGGACTGCGAGGACGAGGGCCTTCTCCTGCTCGGTGGCCAGGGAGCTTTGGCCCAGCTCGACGAGGAGCACGCGCGACAGGGCCCGTTGGCGCGCACTCTCACTGCTCACTCCTGTCAGGGCTGCGGTGAAGCGTCGACCCCACTCCTCGAGGTGGCCCTGCTCCTCGCGCTGGCCCACATCCGCCTGCGCGGCCCGCTCGCGTTGCGCCACGTCTCGACGGGAGACGACATAGGACACCCAGGAGCCCAGCCCCGCACCGACGAACGCCAATGCCGCGCTCCACCACTCCATGTCTGCCTCCCGCGCCCATTCTGGCACCGGGGTCCGACGTCCTGTCCGGTCAGACCTCTAGCGTGTGCCCGGTGAGTATTGATCCCGGGTGGCCGGTCGCCCTCGCGTGCGTCGCGCTTCTCGTGCTGACGTTGGTCATGTATGCCGTGGGGCGGCTTCCGAACTCCCTGTCGACTCTCGTTGCGGCCGCGCGAGCGGTGGTCCAGCTCGGGTTGGCGGCCCTGATCATCACGGCAGTGGCCAAGGACCTGCTGCAGTCCGTGCTGCTGCTCTGCTTCATGTTTGCCGTGGCCGTGTTCACGACGACCCGACGGGTTGAGGCGGTGCAGGCGTGGCCGTGGACGACGGTTGCCATGCTCGCCGGTCTGCTGCCGGTCGTCGCGATCATCCTGGCGACCCGAACCGTGCCGCTGGAAGGCATCGCGCTCATCCCGGTCGTCGGCATCATCCTGGGCAACACCATGAACGGTCACACACTCGTGGGTCGGCGCTCGTTCGCGGCGCTGCGTGAGGAGACCCAGCAATACGACGCGGGGTTGTCGATCGGGATGACTCGGGCCCAATCCATCGACGAGATCGTCCACAGGCGACTTCCCGAAGCGCTCATCCCCGGACTTGACCAGGTGAAGACCGCTGGGGTCGTGACCTTGCCGGGTGCCTTCATCGGTGTGCTGCTCGGTGGCGGCTCCCCCGCGCAGGCGGCTTCTGCCCAGGTGCTCGTCCTGCTTGGCATCATGGCGGCGCAGACCACGACGGCTGTGGTGGCGGGGCGGCTGATCAGCTCGGCGCGACTGCTGCCCGAGGACCTGCACGCCCGCCTGCGCCCATAGCTGGGCAGAGCCCTCAGGTGACCGGTGTTGCTCCGGGGATCGCGGAGAGGATGGCGTTGACGTAGCGCCTATTGCGCCCGTAGTCGAGCCACTGCAGCGGGTAGGCAGGCCGCGACCACACAGTGACCAAGCCGTGACCATCATGGGTCGCCACGATCCGGACGGTCAGGGTCTCGCCCCAGCTCGCCATGGTCAGGGAGCGGGAGGAGACCGTCGTCTGCGGGTCGATGCGGCGACCGGGCGCAACGAACTTCTGCTCACGCAGAGCAGCATTCACCGCTTCCCACACCTGCGGACCCGGCGCGTTCGTGAGGACCTGCCCCAGACTCGAGGGTCCCGTGCCTGCCGGTCCGGCACAGTGCTTCTCCTTGGCCGCGGACACCAGCATGGCCCCACCGACACCACCCAGCAGGAGCACCATGACGAGCACCCCGAAGATCAGGCCAGCGGCGCCGCCAACAGCTGCCCATGCCGTCAACCCGACAAACAGGCTGAGCCCGACACAGATCGTCAGGGCCACGATCTTGCCGAGCCGGAACTGCTGAGAGACCCGTTCGTGCTCGAGCCGGAGGTCGACGAAGTGCAGCGGGGTCACGGGCAGAGGCGCTGGGGACGTCACTCGGGCAGGGTAGTCGTGACGTGACGCTTGGTCAGGTCGACCGTTCCCGGGAACTCGCCCTCACCAGGGCGGACGCGATAGCCGGCCTTTTTGTAGAGCCGCAGGTTCTCGGTGCTCTTGGCGCCGGTGTTGAGCCACAACGTGCGGACGTCGTCGGGAGCCAGCGACTCGGCATACGCCAGAAGTTCTCGTCCCAGCCCACGTCCCTGCAGGTAGGGCGCAATCATGAGCCGACCGATCTGCCAGGTCGCGTCGTGGATCGGGTGCGGCCGCACGCGCAGCGAGGCGAGCAACTGTCCATCCTTGCGCCAGACGCGAGTGTCCCAATCCTGGATGCCGTCCCGCACCGTTTCGAGGTCTTCCTCGCCTGCGCCGAACATGCCGTAGCGAGCGAACTCCGGCGCCCAGCAGGCACGGGTGAGCACCTGCAGGTCGGGGGCGTCGGCGGGCGTGGCGACGCGCTCCTCGAGCCCGCTGAGGGCCGAGGCTGCTGCGGTCGGTGGCAGAAGGTCCGGGCGGCGGTCGGCGGTGCGCTGGATCCGCTGCTCGTGACGCCAGGCGGCGATGGCCTTGTGGTTGCCGCCAAGGAGCACGTCGGGCACGGCACGGCCATCCCACTCAGCAGGCTTGGTGTAGACGGGGTACTCGAGCAGGCCGTCCTCGTGCGACTCCTCGACGAGGGACTCGGCGTTGCCGATGACGCCGGGCAGGAGGCGAGCGACCGCCTCGACCATGGCGAGCACCGCGACCTCACCACCATTGAGGACATAGTCCCCGAGGGAGAGGACCCGCACCGGCATGCGCTCCCCCGCCCACTCGTAGACCCGCTCGTCAATGCCCTCGTAGCGACCGCAGGCGAACGCGAGCCACGGCTCGTCGGCGAGCTCACGAGCAATCTGCTGCGTGAAGGGCTCACCTCCGGGCCCGGGGATGATGAGGGTGGGGGCAGTGGGGCCAGCATCACTCGCCCCGGGTGAACTGCCTTGCGCCACAACATGTTCGAGCGCCTCGCTCCACGGGCCGGGCTTCATGACCATGCCAGCGCCGCCGCCGTAGGGCGAGTCATCGACCGTGCGGTGCCGGTCGTGCGCATAGTCCCTGAGATCATGCACTTGCAGGTTGATCAGTCCCTCACGACGGGCCTTGCCGATGAGCGAAAGATCCAATGGCGCGAGGTATTCGGGAAAGATCGAGATGACGTCGAGTCGCATGACCGGCGTCCGCCCTCAGGCCTCGTCGAGCTCGAACAGGCCCGCAGGTGCATCGACCACGACGCGTCCGCCCTCGATGTCGACCTCGGTGACGATTGCTTCGACGAGGGGCACCAAGGCCTCACGTCCGTCGGCGAGACGCACCTCCAGCAGGTCCTGCGCCGCTCCGACGACGAGTCCGGTCACCTCCCCGAGAGGAGCGCCGGACGGGTCGTGCACGGCGAGGCCGACGAGGTCGTGTTCGTACCACCCTTCGTCGTCGACCTGCGGGTCATCCTCAACGGCGTCGAGGTCAAGGAACAGTTGGGTTCCCCGCAGGGACTCCGCACCCACCCGGTCCGGGATCTCGGCGAAACCGAGGAGCCAGATCTCGCGGTGCTTGCGGGCCGTGGCGAGGGTGAGCGCGCGCGGCACGCCGGTGCCCGGCTGCGCCTCAGTCTCAAAGACCGTGCCGGGGGCATAACGGCTGTGGGGATCGTCGGTGTGCGTCTGGACGGTCACCTCACCGCGCAGCCCATGGGGCTTGCCGATACGGGCGACGAGAAGGGAGTCGGTGCTGCGGGCCATGTGTCAGATCCTCTCAGGCCGCGAACAGAGCAACGCGCCGTGCCCCACAACGGGGACACGGCGCGTTCACTGCTGAGGTGCTTGGTGCTGGATTCTCAACGCACCCGGTCGGTGTCGACGATGTCGATCCGGACGGGGCGACCACCGGCCAGCGCGGTCAGCACCGTGCGCAGCGC
>JBDSIV010000008.1:0-22314 GCA_039917755.1 Knoellia sp.
GCGTCCGTGGGGATCACGCATCTCGGCGTGGGCGTCGAGGCAGTCCGAGCCAGCCACGTCGAGAGCCGAGCTCGAGGCGGCATACGCAAAATATGCCGTTCGGTGGCCGGACCAGGGTCGGCCCGACGACGTCCCTGTTCCTGACTTCTGGGGCGGCTACCGGATCATCTGCAGCGAGGTCGAGTTCTGGGGCGGTCGCACCAACCGGCTGCACGATCGCCTCGTCTTCACCCGGGTGGCCGACGGTTCTCTGGACGACGCCGCGGCATGGTCCTTGGGGCGTCGTCAGCCCTGATTCGGCGCAGATACAGTGAGCCGCACCACACGACGAAGGAGTGAGCCCCACATGACGCCACAGGACACGACCGCCCCGGTGAGCACCGAGCAGCACATCGAGACGACCGAGCGCTATGCGGCGCACAACTACCACCCGCTTCCGATCGTGATCGCCAGTGGTGAGGGTGCGTGGGTCACCGACGTCGACGGCAAGCGCTACCTCGACTGCCTCGCGGGCTACTCCGCCTCGAACTTCGGCCACTCGCACCCGCAGCTCGTCGAGCGCGCCCGCCAGCAGCTCGGCACCCTGACGCTGACGAGCCGCGCGTTCTTCAACGACCAGCTCGGACCCTTCTCGCAGGCTCTTGCCGAACTCACCGGCAAGGACATGGTCCTGCCGATGAACTCCGGCGCCGAGGCCGTCGAGACCGCGCTCAAGGTCAGCCGCAAGTGGGGCTACGAGGTCAAGAACGTCCCCGAGGACCAGGCCAACATCATCGTCATGGAGGGCAACTTCCACGGCCGCACGACCACGATCATCAGCTTCTCCGACGACAAGGTCGCCCACGACAACTACGGCCCCTACACGCCCGGCTTCCGCGCCGTCCGTTATGGCGACATCGACTCGGTGCGATCCGCGATGGACGAGTTCACCGTCGCCGTGCTCTTCGAGCCGATCCAGGGTGAGGGCGGCGTCGTCATCCCGACCGAGGGCTTCTTGCGGGACCTGCGAGCCCTGTGCACCGAGCAGAACGTCCTCATGGTCGCCGATGAGATCCAGTCCGGTCTCGCGCGCACCGGCACGACGTTTGCGTGCGACCTCGAGGACGTCGTGCCCGATATCTACATCCTGGGCAAGGCCCTCGGCGGTGGCCTCTACCCCGTCTCCGCAGTCGCCGCCAACACTGACGTCCTTGGCGTCATCACCCCCGGGTCGCACGGCTCCACCTTTGGTGGCAACCCGCTCGCTGCCGCGATCGGACACGAGGTATGCCGTCTGCTCGCCACCGGTGAATACCAGGACCGCGCGCGCCGGCTGGGGAAGCGTCTGCTGGCCGGGCTCGAGCCGCTCGTCGGCAATGGTCTGGATGCCGTGCGTGTGCGTGGACTGTGGGCCGGGCTCGACGTCACCCCGGGTGGGCCGACCGGTCGCGAGCTGTGTGAGCGGCTCATGGACCGCGGAATTCTCGCCAAGGACACACACGGCATGACAATCCGTCTCGCGCCGCCACTCGTCATCACCGAGGACGAGGTCGACATGCTCGTCGCCGCGGTCGCGGACTCGCTCACCGCCTGAGGTGGCCCAAAGGGCATGAGCCGGCACAACGGCATACGCCGTCCGTCACCGGGTTGGCCCGTCAGGCGGCGGTCACTCCGGCGTACCACGTGACGGCCTGCTGGACCGAGATGCGCATGTCGGGCGGCAGCGCGGTCGCGTGCACCAGCTCCGCGATGTCCGCATCGGCACCGGCTCCACCGACCGCCAACGGATAGCTGCGCGCCAGCACACGAAGCGCTCCGCCATGAGCCTCGAACACGCGGCGTCGGGTCGCGGCAACGACCACGCCGCAGGCACCCACGAGGCGGCACACCTCCGCCAGCCCGGGGAGGGGCGTGTCCGAGCCGAGGAACCGGGACGGCACGCCATTGCGGATCAGGAGGACGTGGAAGCAGAGCAGCCCGAGGTCGTGTCGTTCGCCTGGTGGGCAGGCGAGCACGAGCGGTGAGCGGTCGTAGCGCGCATGGGGAAGTCCGACCAAAGCGTCACCGCTGAGCCATGACCGGACGATCTGGCTGGCGAAGTGCTCGGTGGCCACGGACTGCTCGCCACGCTCCCACGCCAGCCCGACCGCATGGAGAAAGGGCAGGACCACATCGGTCACCACCGTTTCGACACCCAACTCCTCGGCGTGCTCCATGAGGGCACCGCGCAGGGCGCGCTCGTCCATGGAGCGGGCTGCTGCGAGCATCGCATCGAGCGACATCGTCGGGGCCGAGGAGTTGGTCATCAGCGAAGCATAGATCCGACACCCCCACCTGCAGGTATGCCATGAGTCGGGTAGACGTCAGAGCGGCCCCACCCATGGAAGGCTGGCGCCATGAACGCCACCGACCGCACCCGCCAACTCGGCGTGACCCTCGCCGAAGTCTTTTGCATCGTCGGCACCCTGGTGGGTGTCGGGGTGCTCGGCGCCCGCGTGGAGGAATCGGCCGGAGGTTCGCTCGCGGCCGACGCGACCTTGCTTGCGCCGGCAGGGCCCGCGTTCTCGATCTGGTCGGTCGTCTATCTCGGGCTGGCCGCCTACACCGTGTGTGCAGTGGCTCCCGAAGGCCGGACGCAGTGAACTGGCTCGGCGCACCGGGTGGTGGATCGCGGCCTCAATGGTGCTCAACGCCACGTGGTTGCTCGTCACGCAGCAGGGGTGGGTCTGGCTCAGCGTCGTCGTCATCGTCGTGTTGCTGGCGGTGCTCGCCAGACTCGCTCTGGAACTGGTGGCGATCCCTGACGGAGCCGCGGACACGGTGGGCACGTGGATCGTTCGTGCAACGACCGGGCTGTATCTCGGGTGGGTCGCCGTGGCCACCTTCGCCAACATTGCCGCAGCGTTCGCAAGCAGCGGTGTCACCTTCACCGGGGGTGGCGCAGCCCTGACCGCAGCCATGGTGGCGCTCATCCTCGTGACTCTGCTCGCCATCGGACTACTGCGACTCCCACCCACCAGGTGGGGTGTTGCGCTTGCGGTCGTCTGGGGCCTCGGCTGGTTGGCGTTCGGCCGTTTCTCCGGCGAGCCGCGCTCGACACTCATCGGCGGGGCCGCGCTGGTCGGTGCTGCTGTCATCGCGGCCGCCGCCGTCGTTCGCACTGCACGTGGGCGCGACCGTGTTGACGCGACGGCGTGACACAGGCACCTCAGGCGCGGTGGGCGTTGCGCGTGATGGCGTCGACCATCTCCGCCCGCCGGCCGCCAGGGAGGTCGTGCCCCATCTCGGGGAACATCAACAGCCGTGACCCCGGGATGGCGCGGGCCGTTGCCATGCCTCCGCTGGGGAGGACGAGCGGGTCCCTCAGCCCGTGGATGACCAGGGTTGGCACCGTGATCGTGCGCAGCCTCGGCGTCCGGTCGGGGGAGGCGTTGATGGCATTGAGCTGACGATCTCGGCTCGCGGCGCTGATCCCGCCGCGCGCGAGGTGCCGCTCCGCCAACGCTCGTGTCTCGACCTCGTCGAACTCGGAACCAGCGATGATCCGGAAGGCGTTGACTCCGGCCGTGAGCGCTTCCTCGCGGGTCGTGGGAGCAGGCGCCCGCAGCTGGCGCAGGAGAGCTGGCAAGAGGCGTGTCGACGTGCGGCCGAACCGCCGGTGCCCGGTGTTCGACATGATCGACGTCAGCGATCGCACCATCTTTGGGTGCCGCAGGGTGAGCTCTTGGGCGATCATCCCGCCCATCGACATGCCGACCACATGAGCGTTGGCGATGTCGAGGTGGGCGAGCAGCCCCGCCGCGTCATCGGCGAGGTCTCCCAAGGTGTAGTCGGAGGTCGCGAGCCTCCGGGCCGCCAACCCCTTGGCGATCGCGCCCCGCGTCGGCGCGGGTGCATCGCTCCCACCGGACAGCCCCATGCCGCGGTTGTCATAGCGGATGACCCGGAAGCCGCGCTCGACGAGGAGGTCGACGAAGTCCTGGGGCCACGCCACCAGCTGGGCCGCCATGCCCATGATGAGCAGGATCGGCTCCCCGTCGTCCGGGCCGTCCACGACGTACTCGACGACCTGATCACCGATCTGTGCAGAAGTCATGACTGCATCCAAGCAAAGGTCACTGGGCGCCACCTGAAGAGGTGATCGACCCGACGTAGGCTGGCCGCCGTGTTCCTCCTGCTCACCCAAGTGCTTGTCGCCGCGGCGATGCTTCTCACCCTTGTCGCGTTGGGCTATGCCCTGTTCGACAAGCTCATCAACAATGTCCTGTTTGCCCTCATTGCCCTCGTGGAGCTCGGCGTCATCGTGCAGGTCCTGCGCGGACTGGTGGGCATCCCGTCCTTGGAGGGCACAGAACCGAAGGCGACGTTCACGGCATACCTCGTCACTTTGCCCTTTGTCCTGGCGATCACGGTGTGGGGCGCCATCAAGGACAAGACCCGCTGGGCGATGGCGTCCATCGCCGTCGGCGCGTTCGCCGTCGCCGTCATGACCCTCCGCCTCCAGCAGATCTGGGACCTCCATGCCTGACGCAGCACGCCCGAACCACTCCGGGCGCGGCCCCGGCCGCATTCTCGTGGCCATCTATGGCGTCCTCGCGCTCGCTGCGACGGGGCGTTCGATCCTGCAGATCGTCGAGTATTTCTCCCGCGCCCCGCTCGCCTATGTGCTGTCGGCGCTCGCGGCCCTCATCTATGTCATCGCGACGATCGGTATGGCCCGTGGAGATCGCACCTCAACGCGAATTGCGTTGATGGCGTGCACGATTGAGCTCGTCGGTGTTCTTGTCGTCGGAGCATTGTCGTATGCCGTCTCCAGCGCCTTCCCGGACAAGACGGTCTGGTCGCACTTTGGTTCCGGCTATGGCTATGTGCCGCTGGTGCTGCCCATGCTCGGCATCTGGTGGCTCACGCGGGTGCGCCGGACCTCAGCAGTCTGAGCACCTCAATTCGCTGAAGACGTCGCCCAAAGGTTGATGCCCGCGTCGACCGCGTGTTTGTCGATGGCCTGAAGTTCGGCGTCGCTGAACTTCAGGTTCTTGACCGCGAGGAGGTTGTCGTCGAGCTGCTCAACGCTTGAGGCCCCGACGAGTACCGAGGTCACCCGCTCATCGCGCAGGATCCAGGCCAGGGCCATCTGCGCGAGGCTCTGGCCACGCTTCGTGGCCATGACGTTGAGGGCGCGGACGTGCTTGAGCGACTCCTCAGTGAGCAGATCCGGGCTGAGGCTTTTGCCCTGGCTCGCGCGCGATCCGTCGGGGATGCCCTTGAGGTACTTGTTCGTGAGCATCCCCTGGGCCAGCGGTGAGAAGGCGATGCAGCCCACGCCGGTCTCGCCGAGGACCTCGAGCAGGTCCTCTTCGACCCAGCGGTTGAGCATCGAGTAGGACGGTTGGTGGATGAGCAGGGGAGTGCCCATCTCCTTGAGGATCTCAATCGCCTCGCGGGTGCGAGGGCCGGAGTAGGACGAGATGCCGACATAGAGCGCTTTGCCCTGTCTCACAAGGGAGTCCAGCGCGCCCATCGTCTCCTCGAGGGGAGTCGTCTCATCGAATCGGTGGCTGTAGAAGATGTCGACATAGTCCAGGCCCATGCGCTTGAGCGACTGGTCGGCGCTGGCGAGGATGTACTTGCGACCGCCACCACCTTGACCATAGGGCCCCGGCCACATGTCGTAGCCGGCCTTGCTGCTGATGATCAGCTCGTCGCGGTAGGGCTTGAAGTCGCGCGCGAAGAGCGTGCCGAAGTTGCGCTCCGCAGAACCATAGGGCGGCCCATAGTTGTTGGCCAGGTCGAAGTGGGTGATGCCTTTGTCGAACGCACGACGCAGGATGGCCTGCTGACGCTCGAGCGGCACGTCGTCACCGAAGTTGTGCCACAGGCCCAAGGAGATTGCCGGGAGGTCGAGACCGGATCGCCCAACCCGGCGATACGGCATACCAGCGCGGTAACGGCCTGCGGCCGCCTTGTATTCGTCGACGTGGAAGGTCATGCCTCCCATCATGCCGTCTCATGCGCACCGCTCAGACGTACTCATCACGGATGTGGGAGTCAGCAGTCAGGACGCGCCGGAGCGCCGGGCTGCACAACGCCGGGCGAACGATGGCGATCCACATGATGAGGTGTGCGAGCTCGCCCTCGTCCACAGTGAGAGACAGGGAAGTGCGACCCCTTGAGGCCGTTCTATCTTCAATGGAGGTCATGAGTGTCAGCGACAGGCCCCGGCTCGCTGACCGGCAACCCTCCACCGCGGTGGGGTGCCCCGGGTGAAGACCTGGCGGACGCCGACCGGCGCTCCGCAAGCACGGCAGACAAGGAGCAAGGCCATGTCCAACGACGCCACCACCGAAGCCCCCAACTGGTCTTTCGAGACCCGCCAGATCCACGCTGGGGCGGAGCCCGACCCCACGACCGGGGCGCGAGCCCTGCCGATCTATCAGACGACTTCCTACGTCTTCAAGGACACCGAGCACGCGGCCAACCTGTTCGCGCTCAAGGAGTTCGGCAACATCTATACGCGCATCATGAACCCGACCCAGGACGCCGTCGAGAAGCGCATCGCCTCCCTCGAGGGTGGCGTGGGCGCGCTGCTGCTCAGCTCGGGGATGTCCGCGACGACGCTCGCGCTCCTCAACGTGGCCGAGGCCGGTGACCACATCGTGGCGAGCCCGGGGCTCTATGGCGGCACCGTCAACCTCCTCAAGTTCACGCTGCCCAAGCTCGGCATCGAGGTCAGCTTCGTGGAGGACGCACGCGACCCCGAGTCGTGGAAGGCGGCGGTCCGCCCGAACACCAAGGCATTCTTCGGCGAGACCATCGCCAACCCCAAGGCCGAGATTCTGGACATCGAAGCTGTGGCAGGGGTCGCTCACGAGGTCGGCGTGCCGCTCATCGTCGACAACACCATCGCGACGCCCTACCTGCTGCGTCCGATCGAGCACGGCGCCGACGTCGTCGTCCACGCGGCGACGAAGTACCTCGGTGGTCACGGCACCGCGATTGCCGGTGTCATCGTCGATGCGGGCACCTTCGACTACACCAAGGACCCCGAGAAGTTCCCGAACTACAACACCCCGGACGAGAGCTATCACGGGCTCGTCTACGGTCGCGACCTCGGCGTCGGCAGCCCCCTGGGTGCAAACCTCTCCTACATCTTGAAGGCGCGCGTGCAACTGCTGCGCGACCTCGGACCGGCCATCTCGCCCTTCAACGCGTTCCTCATCGCGCAGGGGATCGAGACGTTGAGCCTGCGGATGGACCGCCACATCGAGAACACGCACAAGGTCGCCGCGTTCCTCACGCAGCACGACGGCGTCGAGTCGGTGCGCTGGGCCTCGCTCGAGAGCGACAGCAACTACGACCTGGCCCAGAAGTACGTGCCGCAGGGCGCGGGGGCCGTCATCTCGTTCGAGATCAAGGGTGGGTTGGAGGCTGGGAAGCGCTTCGTTGAGGCGCTGACGTTGCACAGCCACCTCGCCAACATCGGCGACGTCCGCTCCCTCGTGATCCACCCGGCGTCGACAACCCACTCGCAGGGTGCCGACGAGGACCGTCTTGCCGCGGGTGTGACGCCCGGGCTCGTGCGGCTCGCCGTCGGACTGGAGCACATCGATGACATCATCGCCGACCTCGAGCTCGGCTTCGTCGCAGCCAAGGGCGCCTGAACCTGACCTTGTGTGTCTCAGCGGAAGTCCTGACTGGCGCTGAGACATACAAGGCAGGTCATTGTGGATAACTCTGCGGCGAGAATCGCGATCCGATCTAGCGTCTGAGGCATGACACGGATGCAGATCGGTGCCGAGGTGATCGCCGCGCTCGGAGTCTCCCTCGCGGACGTGGCTGGAGATCTCGAGGCGACGAAGGACGGCGGGGTGGATCGTTGGTCGTTGGGGGGTGGCCAGGCCTCTGCGGCCTTCGATGACCTCCTCTCGGGCTGGCGACGCAATCGGCTGCTCGTCGCCAAGGTCCTGCGCGACCTCGGCGACAAGGCTCAGACCGCCGGCACTGCCTACCTCGACACCGAGAACGCCACCCGCCGCCTGTCTGGCGGCGAGACTCGATGATCGGGCAGACGCTCCCGCCCATCGAAGGTGATCCGGAGTCCGTGCGGGCCCTCTCCCGCAGCTTGAGGTCAGGGGCGGCAAAGTTGGCTGCGATGAATGCCGTGCTCGTCCAGATCAAGGCCGGGGCGTCCTGGAGCAGCCCGGCGGGCGAGCTGTTCGAGACAGCGGTGCAGAAGTCCCCGCCCGTTCTTGACGCGCTGATCGACCGTTATGCCGGCACGGCGCTGGCTCTGCTCACCTTCTCGGAGGAACTTGAGCAGGCACAGGTCCGTGACACAGCTGCCCGCGCACGGCATGCCGCATCCACGAGGGCCTACTTCAACCTGGAGGACCTGGTGGTCGCTGCTCGGGGCACCCCACAGGAGGTCGAGTTGGCCCAGCGACAGAACCACGCGATGGAGGCCCTGGTCTGCGCAGAACGTGACCACGTGTCGGCATGGGAGAGCTTCAGCAGGGCTGACCACCGCCTGGCCCAGCGTCTGCGCCAACTCGCTGACGACATCCTGGATGACAGCGGCTTCTACACCGTGCTGGCCACGATGGACGAATTCTCCCAGGAGGTCTCCTCCATTCCTCCGGTCTCTCGCAGGCTCCCGGTGCTCGGACTCATCGGGACAGCTGGGGACGTGGCCGGCGGTGTGAGTGGAGTGGCCCTGCGCGTGCTCTATGGGGAAGGCAGCTGGAAGGAAGTGGGTGTCAACGCCGCCGCGCGTGGTGCTGGACTGGGTGCCAAGGGCCTCACGTCCGGCTCGTTGGTCGGGTCGCGCGCGGCCTCTGGGCTGGCTGACGGCAAACGTGTCTACGCCGGAGACAGGCTCTCGACCAAGGAGCGGTTCCTCATCGGAACTCGTGAGGAGCTGCACAAGCAGCACCCGAAGCTGGGCAGACGCCTCGACGGTTCTATCCCCCAGAGCCGCATGGTCGTTCCCCTCGACAACATGCCTGCCATGGCGCCGACGAAGGGACTGCCTCTTGAGAGCAAAGTGCAGATCTGGCGGTCGCAGGCTCGAGTCGTGACGCGACATCAGGCCGACCAGCTCGTCCTCGATGACCTCAGAGCGGCCTCAGCCGGGGGTGCGAACGCACGCAGGATGTTCATCGCTGGTGCGACCCTTGAACGCTCCGTGCCCCAACTGAAGAAGGGGGCCAACAACCTGCTCGTCGACAAGCCGGAGGAGAAGAGGACAGCGCCGACCTATCCTTGAGCGCGTGCCGCAGCCAGAGCAGCAAGAGGGGAGCAGCGTCGTCGACGGATCCGTCGAGCGCGGCCCCGTCGACCCCGCACACCTGCATTACCCCGGACAACTGCCTGTCGTTGAACGCCGCGACGACATCATGGCCGCGCTGCGTGACCACCAGGTGGTCGTCATCGCCGGCGAGACTGGCTCGGGCAAAACCACCCAGCTCCCAAAGATGTGTCTCGAACTGGGGCTGGGCGCCACCGCTCAGATCGGGCACACCCAGCCCCGGCGCATCGCCGCCCGTTCGGTCGCTGAACGCATCGCCGAGGAGATGGAGGTCGAGCTCGGGGACCTCGTCGGCTATCAGGTCCGCTTCACCGATCACAGCAGCGACCGCACCCGTCTCAAGGTCATGACCGACGGCATCCTCCTCGCCGAGATGCAGCGCGACC
Organism: Knoellia sp.; assembly: GCA_039917755.1. Classification (GTDB taxonomy): domain Bacteria; phylum Actinomycetota; class Actinomycetes; order Actinomycetales; family Dermatophilaceae; genus Knoellia. Next base: position 9,673 of record JBDSIV010000008.1, read on the forward strand.
GCGACCTGCGCCGCTACGACACGATCATCATCGACGAAGCCCACGAGCGTTCCCTCAACATCGACTTCATCCTCGGCTACCTCAAGTCGCTCCTCCCACGCCGACCCGACCTCAAGATCGTCATCACGTCGGCGACGATCGATCCGGCCCGCTTCGCCGACCACTTCTCCACCGACGCACGCGGTGCTGTCGTTCGTGAGGTGCCGATCATCGAGGTCTCTGGCCGCACCTTCCCTGTCGAGGTGCGCTATCGACCGCTCATCGAGCGTGGGACAGGCGGTGAGGTCACCCAGGAACGTGACCAAGTCACAGCGGTTTGTGACGCGGTCACCGAGCTGTGGACCGAGACCCCACCGGGCCACAGCGCGACCGACATCCTTGTGTTCTTCTCCGGGGAGCGAGAGATCCGCGACGCCGCCGATGCCCTCAACGCTCTCAACCTCCCGAGCACTGAGGTCCTCCCTCTCTATGCGCGCCTGTCCGCCAACGAGCAGCACCGGGTCTTCACCCGCGGCAAGGGCCGCCGCATCATCTTGGCCACCAACGTCGCCGAGACCTCCCTCACCGTCCCCGGCATCGGCTACGTCATCGACACCGGCACGGCCCGCATCTCTCGCTACTCCCAACGCACCAAGGTCCAACGACTCCCCATCGAACCGATCTCCCAGGCAAGCGCCTCCCAGCGCTCCGGTCGATGCGGCCGCGTCGCGGATGGCGTTGCGATCAGGCTCTATTCGAAGGAGGAATTCGAGGCGCGTGCGGAGTTCACCGAGCCCGAGATCCTGCGCACCTCCCTCGCTGCAGTCATCCTGCAGATGACAGCCCTCGGGCTGGGCGACATCGCTCGGTTTCCGTTCGTCGATGCGCCCGACTCGAAGCAGATCGCCGACGGGGTGCGACTTCTCGACGAGCTCAACGCCCTGCGCGAGGGCAAGGGCAGGCGCGGGGAGAGGCGTCTCACGGCCTACGGAAAGACCCTCGCGAGACTGCCGCTCGACCCGCGCATGGGCCGCATGATCATCGAGGCCGACCGGCTGGGCTGCACCCGCGAGGTTCTCGTCATCGTGGCCGCGCTCTCCATCCAGGACCCGCGCGAACGCCCGGTCGACAAGGAGGCGCAGGCCCAGCAGCAGCACGCCCGCTTCAAGAGCGAGACCTCCGATTTTGCAGGCTTCCATGCCCTGTGGCGCTACCTCAAGGAACAGCAAAAATCGTTGTCCGGCAGCGCTTTTCGCCGCCTGTGCAAGGCAGAGTTTCTCCACTACCTGCGCATCCGCGAGTGGCAGGACCTCCACCAACAGCTCCGCAGCGCCTGCAAGTCGGCCCGAATTGATCCCGACAAGAGCACAGCCGCTCAGGACGCTGAGCCCGATTGGGACGTCGTCCACAAGGCGCTCCTCGCCGGCCTCCTCTCGCACATCGGTGTCAGGGACGAACAAAAGCGTGAGTATGCCGGTGCGCGGGGTTCGCGTTTCGGGATCAACCCGGGCTCGGGTCTTTTCAAGAAGCAACCCGACGTCGTCATGGCCGCCGAACTCGTCGAGACCACGCGTCTGTGGGCCCGCGTGAACGCCGCCATCGACCCGGAGTGGGCCGAGGAGGTCGGGGCACATGTCATCAAGCGGACCTTCTCTGAGCCGCGGTGGTCCAAGTCTGCTGGCAGCGTCGTTGCCTCGGAGCGGGTCACGCTCTATGGCGTCCCGCTCATCGTCGACCGCACGGTGCAGTATGGCCGGATCGACGCCGAGGTCTCGCGCGACCTCTTCATCCGCAATGCGCTCGTCGAGGGTGACTGGGACACGCACCACAAATTCTGGAAGGCGAACACCCAACTCCTGCAACGACTCTCAGAGTTGGAGGAGCGCGCCCGTCGCCGCGACCTCATCGTTGACGACGAGGTGGTCTTCGCGTTCTATGACGCCCGCATCCCCCCCGAAGTCACGTCCGTGCGTCACTTCGACCGCTGGTGGAAGGGCGAACAACGCTCACGTCCGGACCTGCTGACCTTCACCGAGGAACTGCTGACTCGCGAGGACGTCGACATCGTGTCGGCCGGCGACTATCCCCACACGTGGCTTCAGGGCGATCTCGCGCTCGACGTCACCTATCAGTTCTCACCCGGTGAGGCAGCTGACGGTGTCACTGTCCATGTGCCCACGGCCGTCCTCAACCAGGTCACCCCGGAGGGGTTCGACTGGCAGGTGCCGGGTCTTCGCGAGGACCTCGCCGTCGCCCTGCTGAAGTCGTTGCCCAAGGCGACCCGTCGTCACTTCGTTCCCACGCCTGACCGTGCCCGTGAGGCTCTCGCCCGTGCCGAGGTGTCGTCCGGCGCGCCGCTCACCCATGAGCTGGCTCGTGTTCTCAAGGAGAGCACAGGCGTGAGCATCCCCGCAGGAGAATGGGACTGGGACCGCGTCCCCGACCACCTGCGCATCACGTTCTCGGTCGAGGCGCCGGGCGGGCGCGTCATCGCCCGCGGAATGGACCTCGACGAACTCCGCCCGAAGTCACAGGGTGCCGTGCGCCAACGCATGGCCAAAGCGGGTGCGTCCATCGAACGAGGCGGACTCACCGACTGGAGCATCGATGCCGTGCCGCGCACCTTCGAGGGACGCTCCGAGGGGCACACGGTCCAGGGACACCCGGCCCTCGTGGACGAGGGATCGACCGTGTCTCTGCGCGTCCTCGACCACGCTGGTTCGGCCGAGGCTGCTCATCGCGCCGGCGTCCGACGACTGCTCCTGCTCAACACCACCGCTCCGTGGAAGCGCGTCCTGGCCCGGCTCACCAACGCACAGAAGCTCGCGCTCGGTCAGAACCCGCACGGGTCCGTCCCCGCCCTGCTCGAAGACTGCCTCGCTGCAGCCGTCGACTCGATCGTCGCCGACCTGTCATCTGGTGCTACGGGGGGAGAGGTGCGCACCAAGGCCGCGTTCGACGCTGCCCACGATGCAGTTCGCGCGCACGTGGTCACCCGGGTCCTCCAGGTCATCGAGGGCGTCGAACCCGTACTCGCTCTGGCCGGCGACGTGCGTCGACGACTCGACGCGCTGGAGACCAGTGCCGCGCGGCGCAGCCTCGTCGCCACGACCGCCGATGTTCGCGCTCAACTCGACGGCCTCATCCGGCCGGGCTTCGTCGCCGACAGCGGCGTGCTGCGTCTGCCGCACCTTCAACGCTACCTGCGCGCCATGCTCCAACGCCTCGACAAGGCGGCAACGAACCCTCGCGAAGCGAAACTGCAGGAGCAGATCGACGGGATCGAGACGGCATACGCCGATCTTCTCGATGACCTGCCCGCGATCGGCAGAAGGGCACCCGAGGTGACCGACATCGCGTGGATGATCGAGGAGTTGCGGGTCAGCCTTTTTGCGCAGGCCCTCGGGACGGCCCATCCGGTGAGCGAGAAACGCGTGCGCAACGCCATCGCGACCGTGACACCCTGAACAAAACAGACCGAGTCGCGAGGAGACGCGCATGCCCGAGGTGCCTGCCCATCCCGCCTTTGCGAGCCGTGCGCTGACCGGCATCCCCGAGCCGGACTTCGCGGATGTGCAACTTGTCCCGTTGCGTGGCGCCACCGGGATACTGGCTGACGAGTGGGTGCGGGCCATCTTTGACCCGCGCAGCCTTCCGGTGTGGGTCAAGGCACTGTTCGGTTTGCGTTCCCTGCTGGTCCCGCTCATCGGTCTCAACCAGTCGCGTGAACAGGCGGCGAGCCCCTTCGCGGTGCAGGACGTCGTGGAGGGTGAGGCGTTGGTGGTGACCGACGAGCCGCATCTGCTCTTCCGCCTGGGGGTCGTGGCGGACGACGAGGCGGGCTTCCTGCGTGCGACGACGGTCGTCCAGCACCACAACTGGCGTGGGCGCCTCTACTTCGTGCCTGTGGGGGCGATGCATGGGCCCGTTCTGCGATCCATGATGGCTCGGGCCGTGAAACGTGTCGGCCGCGGGAATCTCCGCGCGGTCCGGCACGTTTGACCAGACACGTGACCCCCCTGAGAGGCTGATCCCGTGCAGAACCCGTCTGACCTGTATCGCTTCGAGACCGACGCTCCCGTGCCAGCGCACGAGCCGGGCGCCCTCATTGTGCTGCTTGGCGCCTTCATCGACGCCGGCAACATCCAGCGCATCCTGGGCACTCACCTCGTGGACACCAGCGAGGCACAGGTGGTGGCGACGTTCGACGTCGACGCGCTGCTGGACTATCGCGGGCGCCGCCCCGCCATGGTGTTCGACACCAACCGCTGGGAGAGCTACGCCGACCCGTCGATGGTGCTTTATCGCCTGAGCGACCGTGATGGTCAGACGTACTACCTGCTCACCGGGCCAGAGCCGGACTTCCAGTGGGAGCGCGCGGTCGAGTCAATCCGCCAGCTCATCCAGATCCTGGGCATCTCCCTCGTTGTCACGAGCCATGGCATCCCCATGGGTGTCCCTCACACCCGCCCTGTCGGCATGACGGCCCACGCCACGGACGCTCGCCTCGTCGGTGGCAAGGAGTCGCCGTTTGGTCAGATCCAGGTGCCGGCGTCCTTCCCTGCGCTGCTGGAGCTGCGTCTGGGCGAGGCCGGGCGTGACGCGTTGGGCTTCGCGGTCCACGTGCCCCAATACCTCGCGCAGGCCGAGTGGGCCGAGGGTGCGTTGGCCGCTCTCAACGCCATCACTGACGCCACCGGGCTGAACCTGCCCAATGACGACCTCATCGCCAAGGCCGGCGCCAACAACCGTGAGATCGCCTCTGAGCTCGACGACAACGCGGACGCGGGACAGATCGTGAGCGCTCTGGAGCAGCAGTACGACGCGTTCATGGAGGGTCAGGAGCGGCCGAGCCTGCTCGCGACCGAGCCCGAGGATCTTCCGTCCGCAGAGGAGCTCGGCGCCGACATCGAGGCCTTCCTCCGCAACGTCAGCGACGACTGACCCCACCCCGTCGGACTTATTGCCCAAAACCCACCAGATCCGCGCCTTTGGGCGCGAGATCTGGGAGGTTTTGGGCAATGAGACGAGGTCCTCAGTCCTTGGCGTCGGACCAGCGCGCGATGACCGAGGTGTCCGCCACGAACCGCACCGGCGCACCTGCAGCCCACCGCCGTGACGCATCGGCCAGCGCCTGATCCACCAGCGACGCGACTTCCGCCGCTCGGGCAGCCGGTGCGTGCACGAGCAACTCGTCATGCAGGCACAGCACGATCTGCGCTCCCAGGGGCGCGCCCAGTGCTCGCACCGTCGCCGCCCACGCCTTGAAGAGTTCGGCCGCCGCCCCCTGAATGATCGCGTTGCGCGCGAACCGTCCACGGGCCGCGTCCAGCGCCGGATTGCTGCCGATGGGGGACTGAGCCAAGAACCGTCCGGTGGGGATGAGTCGGCCACCAAAGGTGCGCAGCGGCTCGCCCCGCACCCCTGTCTCGTAGGCGCGATCGAGCAGTCCCATCGCCACCGGGTAGGCCCGCTCCAACCCCCTGAGAGCCTCACCGGCAGCGCCGGAGCGTTGGCCATACATGGCGGCCAGCACCGCGATCTTGGCCACGGGACGTTCGACGTTGAGTCGGGCGGCGACGGGCGCATAGAGATCGTCGGCCCGGGTGGCCTCGGCAAAGGCGGGGTCCCCTGACACGACAGCCAACACCCGCGGCTCGATCTGCCCGAGGTCCGCCCGCACGAAGACATGGCCGGGGTGAGCGGCAACCCCCGAGCGCAGAGCCGCTGGCAGGTTGTGCAGTCCGTTCTCGGCCGTCATCCGCCCCGCGGCCCCGTCACACGCCGTCCAGCCACCGCGCAGCCGATCATCCGGCCCCACGCACTGGTCGAGCCACCGATAGCCATAGGTGGTCGCGATCCGCTCTGCCTTGCGCCACGTCAGCAGGGCGTCGACGACCGGGTGCACGTGCCGATAGGCATCGAGCACCCACTTGCGCGTGTTGGGCACATCGACCCCGACTCCGGCAAGCATGTCGCGCACCTGCTGTGGGTTGCGCAGATCGGTCGACTCGCGCCCGGGGACATGGCGCAGTACCTCGGCGTCACGCTCGCGGCGGGCTGCCACCTCTGCCTCCTCCGACGACGCACGGGGTCCTGCGAACTCACCGATGAGCCGCTCCATCACCTCGCGCTCGATGGGCAGACCACCGGACTCCAGCTCCAGACACATGAGCGCGGCTGCGGACTCCGAGTGGACGGTCCCCACGATCCGCGGCCCAACAGATTGGGCCCGATCCCGCTGCAGCACAGCGCATTCGAGGGCGGCCTCGGCCCAACGTAGCAACCGATCATCGCTCTCGAGCCACCCGGAGGCAGCGTCGGCGCGCAGGTGCCCGTCACCGCGCGTGAGGTCCTCGGGCCCGAGCTCGTTCCCGGCCGAGAAGTCGAACAAGTCACCGGTCGAGGCCTCCGGCATCGACGACACCGGTATGCCGTGTGCTCCCGCCCAGACGCGGCCGGGCTCTGCTTTCCAGCCGCCGTGCAGGATGCGGTGGGCCTCGGCAAGATCCCAGACCCGAGCGAGGGGTGAGGGGCAAGCGGCAACCAGCTCACCGGCGTAGCGAGCGGACCACCAGACGAACCGCGGTCGCGACGTCGGCGCGAAGGCGGCCATCGCCGAAGCGACCTCAGCGACCGAACCGACAAGGCGCACGTCGGCACCGACGAGGGCGGCACGCCCGCGGTGGACGACGACGGCGACGAGGTCGACGCCTGCCTCGGGGGTTGCCATGAGCGGCAGCCTAAGTGAGCCGGATGACACTCCCGTGCCACCCGGCATACCTCCTCTGACGTGGCAGGATTGGAAAAGACAACGTTTGCGAGAGCGAACGGACAGGTAATTTTCGCAACCAACGACCGGGTCAGCCCGGCTCGCCACAGGAGGTCACCATGGGACTCTTCGGATTCGGCAAGGACGACGCCAAGGACGCCAAGGACCAGATTGCGCAGACCAAGTCCGCGCTCGAGCAGGCGCAGGACGCACCTAGGGACCAGGGGTTCATCGGCAACCACGCCGCCAAGCTCGTGGAGAACCTCCTCGACACCGGCATCGATGGCAAGGGTCCGTTCGACTCGGCCACCAAGATCGCGGCGGAAGCGTTGAAGAAGAAGGACGGCAACGTGGAGGAGGCCGTCGACAGTGTCGTCAGCAGCCATCTCAAGCTCGCTGCCGCAGGCGGATTCGTCACGAGCCTCGGTGGGTTCATCACGCTGCCGGTCTCGCTTCCAGCCAACGTCCTCGGTTTCTATCTCCTGGCCACGCGCATGACCGGTGCCGTTGCGATCCTGCGCGGCCACGACATCACGCAGCAGCAGGTCCGCACCGCCGTGCTCCTCACCCTCGTTGGTGCCGACGCAGACGACCTGCTCGCGAAGGCGGGCATGGTCTCACCGACCGGCCGTCTCACCAACCTCGCAGCGCAGCGCCTGCCCGGCCCGGCCCTCATGGTCGTCAACAAGGCCATCGGCTTCCGTCTGCTCTCGACCGCCGGCAAGAAGACGTTCTCGCGCTTCGGCCGCAACGTCCCGGTCATCGGGGGCTTTGTCGGCGCGGGGCTCGACGGGTGGCTGCTCAAGCGCATCTCCGACAACGCGCGTCGCGAGTTCCCCACGGCCTCGTCGCAGATCGCGCAGGTCTGAGCGATGGCGCTGACAGCCAAGGTGTCGACGTTCAAGAGCCTCGCGACCGCGATTCGCATTGCGACCCGATCAGGTGGTCCGTCGATGATGGAGCGCGCCCAGGCGATGCCGCGCATGGTCAAGGCCGTGCGGTCGGGTGAATACACGGGGACGTCGTTTGGGCGTCTGCTCATGATGCTCGGCGCTGCCGGCTATCTCGTCTCGCCCATCGATCTCCTGCCCGAGGGGATCCTGGGAGCCTTCGGCCTCGCTGACGACGCGATGGTCGGGTCCTGGCTGGCCGCCCAGCTCGTGACCGAGACCGAGGAGTTCCTGGCGTGGGAGCGTTCGTCGGGTCGCGGTTCTGGTCATGGTGCGACATCGGGGTTCGGCGCCACGGCGGTTCCCGGCGAAGTCGTCGACGGCGCGCGTGGCGATTCCTCGTCACCTCATGCGTGAGCGCTGTCCACAGGCCGTTCCCGTATGCCGGTTTGTCCACAAAATCGTGAACTGAGGCTTCCGGAGACGGGGGAGTTCTCCCGACGCTGAGGCCATGACCTCAGTGAAGATTTCCACCACCGACGAGCTGCTCGCGATCCTGCCGCACCAGCTCGGCTACCACCTCCAACAATGTGTCGCGATCGCGCTCGTGACCAACAAGGTTCTGGGGCCCGTGGCCCGCATCGACCTTCCCGAAGAGCGCCATGTGGAGCGCACCGCCGAGCACCTCCTCGCGAGCCTGCTTCGCGTGGGGCCCGAACTCGCGCTGCTCGTTGGCTTCGACGACGTCCCGGGGGAGTCCCGCTCGCTGCTGCGGGCACTGCACCACAGACTCCTCGGGGCGGGCGTCCAGATCATCGACCACGTCGTCGTCCGCGACGGTCGCTGGTGGGGTGGGTGCTGCCGTCCCAGCGGTTCGATCGACGGGTTGCGGCCTGATCATCGTGAGGGGCACCCCGTCCCCGACGACGCCTCTGTGCCGGCGGTGGCCGAGTTCATCGCCCGCGGCAGTGCTCCGCTGTCGGACCGTGGTGCCCTGAGCAACCTCGTGACCGAGGACCCGTCGTTGAGCGCAGGGGTGGGTGATGCCCTCGACGACCTGTGGGAAGAGGTCGTGGACGCGATCGACCCTGACGGTCTGATGGAGCTCGATCCCGACGAACTCGAGCTGTTCGGTGCGACGGAGATGGACCTCGAGGAGGCCCAGGAGCGTGCGGCCGGCTGGATCGACCACGTCGATCGGGCCGCCGACGTGTGGGCCCGAGTGTTGGCCCCTGCGGGAGAGCGTGGCGACGCCTTCGAGGTGAGCAACGTCGACGTGGCCCGCGCGGCCCGCTCCCTCGTCAACAAGAGCTGGCGGGACTCGCTCATCTCGTGGATGTCGCCGGTGATGTTCCCCTTGGACCAGGTCGACCACGCCTCGGGCGGAGTGCTGGCCGCCGCTGCTCCGGCTGGTCCGGCGACGTCCAGCGAGCAGTCCGAGACCGTGTTGCGTCACCTGATGCACCTGGCCCGCCGCCTGCCCGACGAGTGGTCGCACGAGGCAGCGGCAATCTGCACGCTCGTCGCGTGCGTCGCGTGGGGGATCGGCAACGGGTCGACGGCTGGTGATGCAGTGACGCGAGCGCTGCGTCTGGAGCCGGGTTACACGCTCGCGGGCTATCTCGCTCGGATGATCGAGTTGCAGATGCGGCCGCGGCGCCAGTGGGCCGACGTGGAGGCGTGGCCTCAGGCGTCGTGATCTCGGCTTCGCTCTCACGCTGCGGACAGGGTCCCCGTGGGACCGTCTCCGGTTCTAGAATCGTGCCCAGGTCATGAGTCCCAGCGACAAGCCCCGGCTTGCTGGGCGGCAACCCTCCTCGCGGTGGGGTGCCCCGGGTGAAGACACGGCCCTACCGACAGTCGGTGGGCAAGCGCGATACCGAGGAGCCTGCGATGACCATCACCGACCTCCCTACGGCGTCCTACTGGCGCCAGGGAGACCCCGCGGGCGACCGGCAGTTCGTCGACGTCGGCCCCGTGGCACTCGAGCTGGGTGGCTCCCTTCCCCACGTCAGCGTCGCCTATGAGACGTGGGGCACGCTCAATGCCGCCCGCGACAATGCGGTGCTCGTCGAGCACGCCCTCACCGGTGACGCCCACGTCGAGGGCCCGGCTGGTCCGGGGCACGCGACGCCGGGGTGGTGGGACGGACTGGTTGGTCCCGGTCGACCGCTCGACACGGACCGCTTCTTTGTCGTGTCGAGCAACGTCCTGGGCGGGTGTCAGGGCACCACCGGGCCTTCGAGTGAGGCCCCCGACGGGCGCCCATGGGGCAGCCGTTTCCCGGCCATCACCATCCGCGACCAGATCACCGTAGAGGCCCTGCTCACCAATCACCTCGGCATCGACCGCTGGGCCGGTGTTCTGGGCGGCTCCATGGGCGGGATGCGGGCCATTGAGTGGGCGACCAGCCATCCCGAGCGGATCGACACGTGCATCGTGCTGGCCTCCACGGCATACGCCACCGCCGACCAGATCGCGTGGTGTCAGCCGCAAATCCTCGCGATCCGCACCGACCCCGCGTTCCACGAAGGCGACTACTACGAGCGCCGAGTCGCCCCCCTCGACGGTCTTGGCATCGCCCGGCGCATCGCCCATGTGACCTACCGCCACGAGGGGGAGCTCGCCGAGCGCTTCGGTCGCGATGCGCAGCCGGGAGAGGAGCCGCTGGCCGGACGCGGCCGCTACGCAGTGGAGTCCTACCTCGACCACCACGCGGGCAAACTGGGCGCGCGTTTTGACGCAAATTCCTACCTCGTGCTCAGTGAGGCGATGAACAGTCACGACGTCGGGCGGGGCCGTGGTGGAGTGGCGGCCGCGCTCGCGAAGTTCACGGGGCACCTGGTCGTGGCGGGCGTCGACACGGATCGTCTCTATCCGGCGCGTCTGTCGGACGAGATTGCGGCGCTGCGTCCGGGGACGACGTTGCGGCACATCACATCTCGATTTGGGCATGACGGATTCCTCATCGAGATCGGGCAGGTCGGCGAGATCATCCGCGAAGCCCTCGGCGGTGGCGCGGGACGCCGGTGACGATCACGGTGCTCCCACGCGCCAACCTGGGCTCGAACGACGGGCGCGCCGTCGCGAGCCGTGTCAAGCGTCACAATCTCCGGTACGGTCCCAGCAAGAGCCCGAGTGGGCTGACGTGCTGACAAGGAGGAACTCGTGGCCATCGTCGTGGGATACATCCCGACCAAGGAAGGCAGCGCCGCGTTCAAGCGCGCCGGCGAAGAAGCCGTCCTCCGCAAGACCAACCTGGTGGTCATCAACTCCAACCGCGACGGTACGGGTAGTGACTCCGAGGAGCTGGATCGGCTCGGCGACGAGCTCAGGGGTCAGGGAGTCGACGTCACCGTGCGCCAGCTCATCCGTGGCAACGAGCCCTCCGAGGACCTCTTGAGTGTCGCCGATGAGGTCGGTGCTGACCTCATCGTCATCGGTCTGCGTCGCCGCACGCCCGTGGGCAAGCTGATCCTGGGCTCCACCGCGCAGCGGATCCTGCTCGATGCGTCCTGCCCGGTGCTCGCCGTCAAGGGCTGACTCACCGCTGCCGCAGCTCACGTCTCGGGTGTGCCGCTGGTCGGTTGAAGCGCGTGGCCACCCTGGCGCCACGCCCTGCCGCGACACCCCCGAATAGGGATGAGGTGCCTCAGCGATTTATAATGGAAAAGCACCCTGCAAGCAATGGCTGGTCCTCACCCCTGTGGACCACGTCGCACGGTGCGCCCAATCGACCGACCGGTCAGTGCTCCGCCTGAGCGTGAGCACGACCGAGTGCCCCCTGTGACGAAAGGTTGTCGGTGCCGCCTGTGCCCACGAACGCCCAGAAGCCCCTGCCCGCCGAATTCAGCCACCCCGCCCTTCAGGACCTCGTCCGCACCGGACACACCACCGGTCAGGTGACGGGTGAGCAGGTGGCCCAGGCGATCATCGCTGCGGGTGTGCGTGCCAACCGGGGTCGCGTCGTCCTGACTGCCCTGGCCGCTCAGGGCATCGAGGTCAGCATGACGGCCCCGGACCGTGCGGTTGCTGCAACCAAGGCCACCACCAAGGGTGCGACCGCCTCCACGACCAAGAAGGCCGCGGCCCCGAAGGCGGCCCCGACCAAGGCCGCAGCCACGAAGGCGGCCCCGACCAAGGCCGCAGCCACAAAGACCGCGGCCACGAAGACCGCAACAGCCAAGACGGCCGCGGCCAAGGCCACCGCAGGTGAGGACGAGGCTTCCACCACCAAGACCGCTCCCACCAAGAAGACGGCGACCAAGGCTGCTGCTGCCACGAAGGCAGCACCGGCGACCAAGACTGCCGCGGCCAAGAAGGCCGCTCCAGCCAAAAAGGCCGCCCCAGCCAAGAAGGCCGCTCCAGCCAAGGCCGTGACGACCAAGCAGGCCGCCGCTGCGGCAGCAACTCCGGACGCCAAGGCTGTGGCCAAGAAGGCGACCGCGGCCAAGAAGGCCGCCGCGGCCAAGGCCGACGCCGACGTCGCTGCGGTCGGTGCTGCTGGCCCCGAGGACGACGAAGAGAACGACGAAAAGAAGGACCAGCCCGAACCCGTGGCTGCGGGCGGGTTCGTTCTGCGCGACGACGATGAGGACGACGCGCCTGTCCAGCAGGTCGTCACCGCTGGTGCGACGGCCGACCCGGTCAAGGACTACCTCAAGCAGATCGGCAAGGTCGCCCTCCTCAACGCTGAGCAGGAGGTCGAGCTCGCCAAGCGCATCGAGGCCGGCCTGTTCGGTGAGGAGCGTCTGAACTCGGGCGACAAGATCGACATGAAGCTCAAGCGTGAGCTGTGGTGGATCGCCCAGGACGGCAAGAACGCCAAGAACCACCTCCTCGAGGCCAACCTACGTCTCGTCGTGTCGCTCGCGAAGCGCTACACCGGTCGCGGCATGCTCTTCCTCGACCTCATCCAGGAGGGCAACCTCGGCCTCATCCGTGCGGTCGAGAAGTTCGACTACACCAAGGGCTACAAGTTCTCGACCTATGCGACGTGGT
>JBDSIV010000009.1:0-5683 GCA_039917755.1 Knoellia sp.
CGGTGCCGCGTCGCGCGACTCCGCGGTGCCAACGAGGGACATCCGTGGACTACCGCGTCGGAATCACGTGGGATCGCTCACTGACGTGATGAGCGAAAGGAGCACTTCGGACGCCGCGAGCGTCCCGTGTCCCGAGTCGCAGAACTCGACGTCACTTAGCAGTCGACTGTTGCATTCTGGTGTCAGCACACCACGAGCACGTCGGGATTCAGCCTGGGGTGGGGACGTTGCGGCCGGCCCCATCCCACACGTATCCGACACGAAGCCCCTTCCCAAAAGCGACTCTGACGACGTTTCCGCAGGTCAGAGATGGTTTTGGTGTGGTGGACGTGAAGGGACTCGAACCCCTGACCTCTCGCGTGTGAGGCGAGCGCTCTAACCAGCTGAGCTACACGTCCAGAACCCACTTCAGAAGCGGGCGGACCGAGAATACCCGGCGCCACTCCCCCGGCGAAATCAGGGTCTCGCTCCGCCAAAGACTCAGACTCGGGCGGTCGTCTGCATCCAGGTCACGAGGCCATCAGGGAAGAACCCGGGGATACCCGAGAAGTGGAAGGTCAGCCACAGCACCGTTGCGATGAAGGCGATCCCCGTAACGCCGACGAGCCCCTTGACGAACAGGTTCTGGCGCCTGACCCAGGCCTCCCACACCCGGAGATACTTTTTGACGAACTCGAGGACCTGCTGCGCCCTCTCGAACTCGGTCGACCAGATGGCCAGTCCGCCGATGACGATGAGCCACCCGGGTCCGGGAAACGGGATGAGCGCCAGCCCGAGCAGGACGACGACGAGCCCGAGCAGGAAGACGCAGACCCGATAGACCTTGGCTGCAGTGGGGTTGCTCCGGATCCGCCGACGCCAGGCCCAGTCGTCGTCCTCGGAATCGATGAGGACATGGTGATCGTGATGCTCGCGGTGATCGGCGTGCTCGTGATCCTGACCGATCACGGATCGATCCCCAGGTCTGCCTCTGCGGTGCGCCATATGTCAATTGCTCGCGAGGTCACTGGTCCGGGCGCGGTCAACAGGCGGTCATCGACCAGGTGGACACCCTGCACATCGCGCGAGGAGTTGGTGATGATGACTTCGTCGGCGCTGCGCAGCACCTCAAAGGGCATCGTTTCCTCGACGACGTCGAGCCCTGCCGCACGGCACCACTCGATCGTCAGCTCACGGGTGATCCCAGCGAGGCAACCACTGTCCAGGGGCGGGGTACGCAGCACTCCGTCGGTGACAACGAAGACATTGGAGGCCGTGCCCTCGCACAGTTCGTCGCGAGTGTTGGCGAGCAACGCTTCCTCCGCACCACGAGAGCGAGCGTGGGTGATCGCGATGACGTTCTCGGCATACGACGTGGTCTTGAGCCCAGCCGTCGCGGCACGTTCGTTGCGCACCCACGGGACGGTGACGACCGCCGCCGACGGACTGTGTGCCGCTGAGGGTGTTGCGGCGATGATGATCGTTGCCGGTGAGTCATTGCGATCCGAACCCAGTGGACCGACGCCCCCGGTGACGGTGATGCGCACTCGGCCGAAACCGATGGGATCGCCGGCGGCCAGAACCGTCCCGATGCCGTCGCGCACCCCTCCTTCATCCACCGCGGGCAGCCCGAGACCGGACAACGTGCGTCCGAGCCGGCGCAGGTGCCGCGTCAGGGCGAACGCCTCACCGCGCACGATCTTGCACGTCTCGAATGCCCCATCCCCGACGGTCATTCCATGGTCGAGCGCTCGCACCGACGGCACCTCGGCATCGACGATCTGACCATCCACCCACACGGTGATCTCACTCATGGCTCAACCATCCCAGATGGCCGCCGCGCAAGAGACATGAGTCGAGAAGCCTTGAGCTCGGTTTCACGCAACTCCCCACCCGGATCCGAACCCCACGTGATGCCGGCGCCGGTGCCGAAGCGCAGCATGGCCCGATCGCTGTCACTCCGGTCAATCCAGAACGTCCGGATTCCCACCGCCAGCAGGGCCTCGTCGCGGTCGGCATCAATCCACCCGATCGCGCCGCAATAGGGACCTCGTGGCACGGTCTCGAGCTCGTCGATTGCCCGCAACGCCGTGTGTTTCGGCGCGCCGGATACAGAACCGGGCGGGAACGATGCGTCGAGCAGCTCGCGCCACGTCACCCGGCCACGCAGCTTCCCAGACACGTCCGAGACCAGATGCGCCAGTCCCGGATGCTCCTCGACGCGGCACAGATGGTCCACACGGACGGTGCCCGGCCGGCATACCTGCTGGAGGTCGTTGCGGACGAGGTCGACGATCATGACGTTTTCCGCGAAGTCTTTGGGCAGCATCTCCTCGGTGGTCGCCGCGGTCCCCTTGATCGGGCTGGACGTGACCGTGACCCCCTCCCGCATGAGATAAGCCTCTGGTGACGCACAGGCGATCTCGAGACCCGCTTCGGGGATGTCGATCGTCGCGGCATACGGAGCCGGATTGCCCTGTTCGAGAACTCTTCCCAACCCTTGGATGCTGGCGTCGCCGACCTCGCAGCTGAGCACTCGGCACAAGTTCACCTGATAGACCGTGCCGCGCGCAATCCGCTCGCGGATCTCTTCAACACCTGCGACGTATGCCGTGTCGTCCAGGCTGCTCGTCCACTCACCTTCGACGCCGTCCCAGGTCGCCCCGGTTGTGTCAGCCAACACGTCAGCACCACGCGTCACGTTCGACATCCGGACAGCGGTGAGGTCTCCCTCGAACGTCACGACGACGGTCCAGAAGCCGGACGTGATCTCGTCTATGTCGTGGACGGCGGCCTCAAAGCCGTCCGCCTCGATGGCTCCCCCGTCCAGGGAGCTGAACCTCGCCCACGCCACGGGCCCGATCGTAGGCGTAGCGACCGTGCGCCTGTGTGAGAGCGTGTGCTCGTGATCGACACTCCCGCGCGCGCCGCGTTGCGGACCATGGGCCTGCTTCGCGAGGCGAACGGTCGCGAGTGGCTGGCACTTCGGACGTCAGGCACCGTCGCGGCGCCTCGCACGGTCGTGCGGTCCTTGGCGTCGTGGGAGGACAGTTTCGACCACGTGAGTCGCCTGACCGGCACGACTTCAGAGGACCGGGTGCTCGTCCCGGCTCCACCCAGTGGGTCGATGTTTGCGTTCGCGCACGCCCATGCGGTGCAGGTGGGAGCCGACGTCATCCACCTACCTCGGTGGAGCCTTCGGGGAGCGGAACAGGCGCTGCAGAGCTGCACGGTGGCGCACCTCACCCCGGCGATGCTCACGGGGCTCCTCGACCGCAACCTCGGGCGGCTGCGCACCGTCGTCTGCGCCGGCGCGACGCTGCCCGATGTCGTGCGTCGTCGGGGGCACGAGGCAGACATCGAGGTCATCGACTACTACGGCGCTGCCGAACTGAGCTTCGTGGCAATGCGGGTCGGAGCGCGACTGGATCCCTTCCCCGAGGTCGAACTCGACGTGCGGAACGGCATCATTTGGGCGCGTAGCCCGTGGCTGGCGCAGGGCTATGGCCCCGGCGAGTCCGGACCGATGCAGCGTGACGAGGCGGCCTGGGCCACGGTGGGCGACCGGGGTGTCCTCGACAAGGACGTCGGTCTCGTCGTTCGGGGACGTGGCGACGACACGGTGACGACGGGGGGCGCAACAGTCCTGTGCGCCGACGTCGAGGCGGCCGTGCTGACCCATCCGCTGGTGACCTCAGCCGTGGCCGTCGGCATGCCCCATGCCGAGCTCGGGGAGCTGCTCGAGGTGGTCGTCACCGGCTTGGCCGGGCTCGATATTGACAAACTGCGTTCTCACGCCGTGGGTCTGGTTGCCCGCACCCATCTCCCACGTCGCTGGCACGTCTGGCCAGACCTGCCTCTCACTCCCGCCGGGAAGGTTGATCGCACCGAGGTTCGTCATCGGCTCGCAGCGGATCGCACGCTGGAGGCAACACTGTGATCGATGACCGGACACCCGTCATCGTCGCCGCCCGACGCACACCGATCGGCACGGCCGGTCTCGCCCTGCGCGATGTTGACGTCTCTCAGCTTGCCGCACCCGTCCTAAGTGCCCTCTCGAACGACACGGGGGTCGACCAGCCGTCGCAGGTCATCCTCGGCAACTGCATGGGCCCCGGCGGGAACGTGGCAAGGGTCGCGATCCTGTCCGCCGGCTTCGACATGTCCACTCCTGCGATGACCGTCGATCTCCAGTGCGGCAGCGGCCTCGCGGCCATCACGACGGCCTGCGCATTCATTCGCTCGGGCGCGTCAGACTCCGTCTTCGCAGGAGGAGCAGAGAGCGCGAGCACGGCGCCCTGGCGCTCATGGCCGCCCGTCGATGATGCTGAGCCGCAGCGCTATTCACGTGCTCCGTTCGCGCCGTCGCAGATCGGTGACCCCGAGATGGGTACGGCCGCCGATGACGTCGCCCGCCGCTGGCACATCAGTCGCGAACGACAGGACGCGTATGCCGTCCGCTCCCATTCGCGTGCGTCCGCGGCGCGATCGTCCGGTCGTTTCGACGACGAACTGGTCCGCCTCGAGCAGTTGTCCCTCGACCAGCGAGTGCGCGACAACCTCACCGTCGCCACGCTGGCGCGACTCCCGGCAGCGTTCTCGCCCGACGGCTCCGTCACCGCCGGCAATGCCTGCGGGATCAACGACGGAGCGGCCGCGGTCGCGCTCGTGAGCGAGGAGCGCAGGCGAGCCGACGGCATACCCGGTCTTGTCTGCCTTGACTGGGAAACCGTTGGCGTCGACCCGAGCCTTCCGGGCGTGGGGCCCGTCCCCGCGATCCGAAACCTGCTGCGGCGCAACGCCATCAGCCTCCACGACGTCGGCGTCATCGAGATCAACGAAGCGTTCGCCGCGCAGGTCCTCGCTTGTTGTGACGAGCTGGGACTCGACGAGGAACGAGTGTGTGTCGAGGGTGGGGCGCTGGCGCTCGGACACCCGTGGGGCGCCTCAGGGGCGGTGTTGGCGGTGCGGCTGTTCAGCCAGATGGTCCGGGCGGACGGGCCACGCCTCGGTCTGGCTGCGATCGCCGTCGGTGGGGGTCAAGGGGTGGCCCTGCTCGTCGAACGCGTCGACTGAACCTCCTCCGGTTTCCAGCGAGCGGTAGCCGGACCTAGGACGCCAACGCCGAGACCTCGCGTGCCAGCGACTCGACCCGGCCCCAGTCCTTCGCGGCGATGGCATCGCCCGGTGTCAGCCAGGAGCCGCCCACGCAGACGACGTTGGGCAGTGCGAGGTAGCCGCGGGCGTTGGAAGGAGTTATCCCACCGGTCGGGCAGAACTCGATCTCGGGCAGTGGCCCCCCAAGTGCGGAGAGGAAGACCCGACCGCCACTCGCTTCGGCAGGGAAGAACTTGAGGACGTCCTGACCCAGTTCCACCAACCGCATGGCCTCAGTGACAGTGCTCGCCCCCGGCAGCAACGGGAGCCCGGAGTCGATGGCCGCGGACACCAGACTCTCGGGGGACCCGGGCAGGACGATGAACGATGCCCCGACCCGCGCAACCGCCTGGACCATCGCGGGCGTCGTGACCGTGCCTGCACCGACGCAGATCTGCGGCACCTCGGCCGCGACTCGCTCCAGAGCCCGCAGCCCTTCAGAGGTCCGCAGGGTCACCTCCATGACGCGCACCCCTCCCCTGATGAGTGCCTGAGCCAGAGGCACAGCCGCGTCGGCGTCATCGATGACGACGACCGGGATGACCGG
>JBDSIV010000010.1:0-41327 GCA_039917755.1 Knoellia sp.
CATCAGGTAGAACAGCTGGTCGTCACCGATCTTAGAGACCGTCGCCTCGTGACCCATCGTCACGTCGTCCTCTCGGACATCGACGTACGGATAGGTGTCGGAGCGGCTGATGGTGTCGACGAGCAGCGCGTCACAACGCACGTTGGACGACGCTCCGTGTGCACCCTCCATGATCTGGACGAGGCCACGGTATGACGTCCGTCCACCGCCGCGGGACACCGACTTGGAGATGATGCTGGAACTGGTGTGGGGGGCGGCGTGAACCATCTTGGCGCCGGCGTCCTGGTGCTGGCCCTCGCCGGCGAAGGCGATGGACAGAGTCTCGCCCTTGGAGTGCTCGCCCAGGAGGAAGACGGCCGGGTACTTCATCGTCACCTTGGAGCCGATGTTGCCGTCGATCCACTCCATCGTCGCGCCCTCGGCGCAGGTCGCGCGCTTGGTGACGAGGTTGTAGACGTTGTTGGACCAGTTCTGGATCGTCGTGTAGCGCACGCGGGCATTCTTCTTGACGATGATCTCGACAACGGCCGAGTGCAGCGAGTCGGACTGGTAGATCGGCGCCGTGCAACCCTCGACGTAGTGCACGTAGGAGCCCTCGTCGGCGATGATCAGCGTCCGCTCGAACTGGCCCATGTTCTCGGTGTTGATCCGGAAGTAGGCCTGGAGCGGAATGTCGACGTGGACGCCCGGCGGGATGTAGATGAACGAGCCACCTGACCACACCGCGGTGTTGAGCGAGGCGAACTTGTTGTCACCGGCCGGGATGACGGACGCGAAGTACTCGCGGAAGAGGTCCTCGTGCTCGCGCAGGCCCGTGTCGGTGTCGACGAAGATGACGCCCTTCTCCTCCAGGTCCTCACGGATCTGGTGGTAGACGACCTCGGACTCGTATTGAGCGGCGACACCGGAGACGAGGCGCTGCTTCTCGGCCTCGGGGATGCCGAGCCGGTCATAGGTGTTCTTGATGTCCTCGGGCAGGTCCTCCCAGGAGGTCGCCTGCTTCTCGGTGGACTTCACGAAGTACTTGATGTTCTGGAAGTCGATCCCGGTGAGGTCACTCCCCCACGTAGGCATGGGCTTCTTGTGGAACAGACGGAGCGACTTCATGCGGAGATCTTCCATCCACTGCGGCTCACTCTTGCGCCGCGAGATGTCCAGAACGACCTCGTCGTTCAGTCCGCGACGGGCGTTGGTACCAGCGGCGTCGCTGTCCGCCCATCCGAAGTCATAGCGTCCGATGTCTTTGAGACCCGGGTTGAGTTCTTCGATGGTGCTCATCGCGTGGACCCTTCTGTGGTGGGGACGAACGTCGTGCACACGTGATCTCCGTGCGCAAGTGTTGCGAGTCGTTGGACGTGCACACCGAGCAGACGCGAGAACGCGTCCGTTTCAGCGTCACAGAACTGAGGAAATTCCCGAGCGGCGTGCTGGACCGGGCAGTGACACTGACACAGTTGTATGCCGGACAGCCCAGCGGGTGCCTTGCCGCCACTTGCGCCGGGGTCGCCCATCGGCCGGGCCGACGCCGCGAAACCGTCGCGCGTCAGCGCAACCACGAGGGCCTCGACCCGGGCGGCCGGGTCAGTGCCTGCGGCAGCCAGCTCAGCGGCATACCGGTCCTCGAGAAGCCCGACACGCGACTCGGCAAAGCGGCGCACGGCCTTCTCGCCGGCTTCGGCGGAGAGGAAGCGCAAGGCCTCGATGGCGAGATGGTCGTAGTCGGACTCGAGCGAGAGGTGCCCGTCCTCACTGAGGACGAACGAGCGTGCCGGTCGCCCACGACCACGAGTGGTCGAGGCGACCTCGCGCTCGTCGATGAGGCCGGAGTCCGTGAGGTTCTCGAGGTGGCGGCGCACGGCGGGGACCGTGAGACCCAGCTCGTCGGCCAACGCAGTGGCCGTCACCGGGCCGTGCTCACTGATGGCCTGCAGGACCCGGTCGCGCGTGCGCGACTCGAGAACCAGAGGCACCGCAGTGCTGGACGGCATATTCACAACACCCATGTTACGTAATTAGGCAACCCCTAGGAAATGAAGGTGAACCTAACCCGAGCAGGGCTCAGCAGGCCTCGTCGGTGTCGTGGTCCGGAAGGAAGACCGAGGGCATCCGCTCGCGGCGGGGCGCCACGGCCCCTGGTCCGAGCAGTCGCTCTCGCAGGGGGGCCGTGAGGACACCTAGCGGCGCCTGGAGGATGTAGCCGTAGGCAAGGACGAGGCCGGTGATGCCGGGGTTGAGGACGAGACCTGTGATGACTGCCAGCGCGGCCAGGACCGTGGTGATCCACCCGGTCCGGCCCTGGGGTGAGAGCAGGTTGCGGAAGGAACGAAAGCGGATCGACGTCACCATGAGGACCGCGGGGACGAAGCTCACGATCACGGGCACGATGAGCGAGGTGTTGTAACCGCCGGCCTTGGGCTGGTTGAGCGCAAAGATCGTTGCCATGACGACCGCTGCGGCAGCAGGGCTCGGGAGGCCGACGAAGTAACGCTTGTCGGCCGTCGGATCGACTGTGACGTTGAAGCGCGCCAGTCGGAAGGCTGCGCAGCCGAGCCAGAAGAAGGCAGCCAACCACGACAGGATCGGGTAGTCCGGTAGGGCCCACGTGTGCACAAGGATCGCCGGCGCGAAGCCGAACGCAATGAGGTCGGCGAGCGAGTCCATCTGCAGGCCGAACGGCGACGTCGCACCGACGAGGCGGGCCACCCCACCGTCAGCGATGTCCATGATGATCGAGAGCGCGATGAGCACTGCGGCCAAGGTGAACTGGCCGCGGAATGCCAAGAGCACCGACGACAGCCCACTCATCATGTTGATGATCGTGAAGAACGTCGGTGCCGTGACCCTCACGCGTTCGCGCTTGCTCAGTTGACGCAGCGAGACGACCTCAGCACCAGTGGGCGAGATGAGCCGCCACCGATCGAACCGGCGACGACGCCCCGCATCCTCACTCATGCGGACACCCTCGTCGAGGGCCATCGCGCGATGACGGTCTCGCCAGCGACGACGCGTTGGCCCGCGTGGACGAGGAGGTTGACCTCGAGCGGGACGAAGACGTCCATGCGGGAGCCGAACTTCATCAGACCAATGCGCTGACCGGTCGTGATTTCGTCGCCCGCGGCGACCCGGGTGACGACCCGTCGGGCCATGAGCCCGACGATCTGACGGAAGTGGACGACCCGGGTCTGACCGTCGACGTCGCGTTCGACGACAAGGTCGGTGCGCTCGTTGAGATGCGCACTTTCGTGCTTGTATGCCGCGAACCACTTGCCGGGACGGTAGGTCACCTCACGCAGACGACCGCCATAGGGAGCCCGGTTCATGTGAACGTCGAAAGCCGACAGGAAGATGCTCACTTGCTGCCACTTCCCCTCGGGCGCCACGCCATCCTGTCCGGGGCCGGCATACATGACCTTGCCGTCTGCCGGCGAAACAACCTTGTCGGCGTCGAGAGATCCGTGGTCGGGCGTGTGGTCGGGAGTGCGGTCGGGGTCACGGAAGAAGAGGGCAACGGCTGCGGGCAGCGCGCCGAGGGCCAGTGCCGCACCACGCCTGCCGGCGAGGGCCGCCACGAGGGCGGGAATGGCTGCTACGGCAGTGGCCGGGGCGGCCTCGCGGTCGATGGTGACCATGGGACTCCTTGCGTCGAGTGAGGGCCAGCCTAGGATGTGCGCCGTGTCTGCAGTCGAGGTCATCGGTCTGCGCCGAGATGTCGGCGCGGTGCGTGCCGTCGACGACGCCTCATGGTCTGCACAGTCTGGCGCAGTGACGGCAGTCCTCGGGCCCAACGGCGCGGGCAAGACGACGACGATGGAGTGCCTTGAGGGTCTGCAACGTCCCACGGCCGGCACCGCGCGCGTGCTGGGCGCCGACCCGTGGAGGGCACCCGCCGAGCACCGGGCACGCATTGGCGTCATGCTCCAGGACGGCGGACTGCCGGTCACCTCGACGGCTCGCCGGCTCCTGCGGCACGTGGCGCGGCTGCACGAGTCCCCCGCCGATGTCGCCTCTCTCATGACCCGGCTCGACCTCGACCGTCTCGCGGATCGTTCCATACGTCGCCTGTCCGGCGGTGAGCGCCAAAGGGTGGCATTGGCGGCCTCGCTCGTGGGACGCCCCGAAGTGGCCTTCCTCGACGAACCCACCGCCGGGCTGGACCCGCATGCGCGGCTCGAGGTGTGGGAGCTGGTGCGAGAGACGGCACAGTCCGCGGCGGTCGTCGTCACTACCCACTCGTTCGAGGAGGCCGAACGTCTGGCCGACCACGTCGTCATCATGAATGCCGGGCGCGTGGTGGCGGAGGGGTCACTCGCACAGGTGTGTGACGGTCGACCCCTCGAGGAGCGCTACTTCGCCCTCACCGCAGGAGTTCGACGATGAGTTCACCGATCAGCACCGAGGCGTCAGCGCCAGCCCCTGCCTCACGCACGAGTCGCTGGCTGGCCCAGGCCCGCTTCGAGACAGAGACCACGCTGCGACACGGCGAACAGCTTCTCGTCGCCATCGTGCTGCCAGCACTCGCCCTCGTCGGGCTGGCTCTGTCCGACGTCCCCGATCTGGGGCCGGGTCGACGCATTGACATCGCCACGGCTGGAGTCCTCGCCCTCGCGGTGGTGTCCACGGCCTTCACCGGTCAGGCAATCGCCACGGGTTTTGACCGGCGGCACGGTGTTCTGCGCTTCCTTGGTGCCACTCCGTTGGGGCGAGAAGGCCTGCTCGCAGGGAAGTTCGGAGCAGTCACGCTCGTGATCGTGCTCCAGCTCGCCCTGCTCGGCGCCCTCGCCGCCGTTCTGGGTTGGCGCCCCGAGCTCGCGGGACTCCTGCCGGCGTTGGTGACCGTGGCGCTCGGCGCGGCGGCCTTCCTCGCGCTGGCCATGGTGCTCGCGGGCACAGTGCGCGCCGAAGGGGTGCTCGCACTGGCCAACCTGGTATGGGTGTTGCTGCTCGGTATGGGGATCTTGCTGCCGACCGACCGACTCCCTGGAGTTCTGTCGAGCATCGCGCGGCTCCTCCCCTCCGGCGCTGTTGGTGATGGCCTGCGTCACGCCCTCGTCGAGGGCCAGTGGCCGCTCGCGCAATGGGTCGTGCTCGCGGTGTGGGCGGGCGTCGCTGGCACGGCGGCGGCCCGCTGGTTCCGTTGGTCCGACTGACCTGCAGGTCTCGACGGGCCATGCTGCCGGCAAGGACGACGATGGGCCGACACCCGGAGGCATGTCGGCCCATCGTCAGGTCTGGGGTGGTCAGCTGGTGCTGACCGCTGTGTCGTCCACGACGAACGACGTCTGCAGCGAGGCGTCCTCACTCATGAGGTACTTCACGGTGATCGTCTTGCCCTTGTAGGCCGTGAGGTTGAACGACTTCTGGGCGTAGGTCGCGCTCGCGCCGACGTTGGAGTACGTCGCCAGGGTGGTCGTCGCGGTCCCGTTGACGACCTGGATTTTCATGGTGTCGTAGGCCGTACTGCCGGATTCCGCGGTGTCCGTGCGCAGCCAGAACGACAGCGTCGCGGCCGTCGCCGTCGCTGGGATCGAGACGTTCTGCGAGATCGTCTCGGTCGACCGCGATCCGTTGCCACCGAGCCAAAGCTTCCAACTTCCGGTGCGGGCCGGGCGACCCGTGTTGTTGGTGACCGGGCCGGAGCTGCCGGTCCAGTTCACTGCACCCGACTCAAAGCCCGGGTTGAGGAGCAGGTTTCCACCGGTGGGTGGCGGCGTGGTGCCACCGTCGCAGGCCTCGGACCCGGCAGGCACGGCTATGGCGGTGAAGGCCGCTTCGACGGACTTGCACGTCTGGCTCGTGGCGCCGTAGAGCTCCTTCGCGGAGGCGATCGCACCGTTGCGCGCGGAAGCGTAGGTGCTGCCGGAGGTGAGCTTCGTCGCAAGCGTGCGGTACCAGACCTTCTCGATGCTCGTGCGGCCCGCACCGGTGACAGCTGCTGCACCGCCACAGACGGGGCTGTTGTAGCTGACACCGTTGATCGTCTTGGCACCCGAGCCCTCTGAAGCGAGATAGAACCAGTGGTTCAGCGCGCCCGAGGAGTAGTGCGGGTCAAGGCTTTTGGTGTTGCTCGACCAGCAGTCCGGGCTGGACCCGTCCCTGCTCGGCTTGTCCATGTAGCGCAGTGGCGTGCCGTCGCCGTTGATGTTGATCTTCTCGCCGATGAGGTAGTCCCCCACGTCCGCGGCGTTGCTGGCGTAGAACTCGACGGAGGTGCCGAAGATGTCGGACGTGGCCTCGTTGAGACCGCCTGCGTCGCCGCTGTAGTTGAGGTTCGCCGTGTTCTCGGTGACGCCATGGCTCATCTCGTGCGCAGCGACGTCGATCGCCGTCAGGGGGTGGGTATTGCTGATCCCGTCGCCATAGGTCATTTGGGTGCCGTCCCAGAACGCGTTGACATAGGCATTGCCGTAGTGGACGCGGCTGCGTGCGCCGGTGCCGTTGTCCCAGATCCCTCGACGACCAAGGACCGAGTTGTAGTAGGCGTAGGTCTTCTCGGCGCCGTACTGCGCGTCGACACCAGCGGTCTGACGGTTTGATGCCGCGCCGCTGCCCCAGACGTTGTCGGCGTCCGTGAACTGGGTGCCGTTGCCGGACGTCGCGCCGTTCAGGTCGGTCGTGTAGTTGCCGAGGGAGTCCTTGAGCAACCAGGAGCTGCCCGACTGGGTCGTGTTGAGCGTGACCGTTCCCGAGTACATCGAGTTGCCGCTGCCCTCCTTCACCTCGTCCCACGACTGGAGGATCGCACCCGAGTCGGCATCGACGAGGGTGTGCAGGCGGCTGGGCGTCTGGTCGGCCTTGATGCCCTCGGTGAGAATCTCCCAGGCAAGGCGCGGCGTGGCGCCGCCAGCCCAGACCACCAGCTCGCTGTTCTTGGCCCGCGCGCTGGCGCTCTTGCGCGCGTTCTTGGTCGCGATCGTCGTCGCGTCGGCCGCACTCTTCTTCGGCTTGGTGGAGGCGACCACAGCCTTGCCGGACGCATTGAAGTGGACGTCGCGCTTCGCGCCGGACTTCGAGTTCTCGAGGACGAGGTCTCCGCCGATGACCCGCAGGCCCTTGAAGGTGCGGTTGTAGCGGATGTGCTGCGTACCGTCGGTGTCGGTCACCACGGACGTGACAACCAGCCTCTCGTCAGTCGACAGCCCCAGCGCGTCGTGGTCAGCCGCGGCGTTGACCTTCACGTTGGGAGCCGGGCTCTGGCCCGCGGGCACGCCGAAGGCGCTCGCAAGGGGTAGCGCCAGAGGAAGGGCCAGTGCGGCGGTAACCGCCATGGCTCCTGTTGATCGTCGAATCACGTCGTACCTCTTCTCGTTCGGACTGCACGGGATGACATGCAGTCGCGGGTGGAAGCGTCGTCCCCCTCCGGAGCGGCCACGGGTGTGCCACGGGCTTCGGCGCGAACCTGACCCAACCGCTGCCCGATGCGCGCGTCAACGAAACTGACCAAGCTTTTGCCAAACCCACACTTTTCTGTGCGATGGCACATCGACCGTCAAGGGACGGTCAAGAATTGGTCAAGCAGGCGGGTCACAACGATCCAGTCGGGAAAGGAGATTTTCTCCGCAGGTTCATGGCGTCTGGGAGTCCTGGCCCCGTAGGAGCGCGCGCATGCTGGTCCCATACCCTGCGTTATGTGAGTAAGCCGTTTCCGCAGAACTACCACCGCATCCTCTTTGCCAACCTCGTGGCACAGGTGGGGATCATCGTCTCTGGGGGCCTGGTGCGCCTCACCGGCAGTGGTTTGGGCTGCCCGACCTGGCCTGAGTGCGTGCCGGGGTCCTATACGCCTGTCCCCCACCAGGAGCAGGGCTTCCACAAGATCATCGAGTTCGGCAACAGGATGCTGACGGGCGTGCTCGCCGTCCTGGCCATCCTTGCGGTCATCGCCATCTGGCGTTGGGCCCCGGTACGCCGCCTCAAGGTTGCTGCCGTGACCCTCCTTGCGGGGGTCGCGTTCCAGGTCATCCTCGGCGGCGTGACCGTCCTCACCGCACTCCACCCCGTGACGGTCGCGGCTCACTTCCTGGTCTCGGCCGTCCTCGTCGCGGCGGCGGCATACCTGTGGTTTGCCCGGAACGAGACCGACGGGGAGCCGACCTCACTCGCCCCCGAGTTGGTCCGCCGCGTCGCCTGGCTCACCTGTGTGCTGGCTGCCGTTGTGCTGGCCCTTGGCACTGTCGTGACCGGCTCGGGTCCGCATTCCGGTGACGCCAAGGCTCCGGCGCGGTTCGGTTTTGACCCGCGAACGATCTCGTGGCTGCACGCCGATGCGGTGATGCTCTTCATCGGGCTCGTCGTTGCTGTTTGGCTCGCGACCCGCCTCTCCTCCACTCCTGAGTCGACGAGCGCGGCCTGGCGTCTGGTCTTGATCGTGACCCTCGCGCAGGGCGCGATCGGCTACACGCAGTACCTCAGCGACCTGCCGGAGGTGCTCGTCCTCACGCACATGTTGGGTGCCGCTGCCTTGGTCGTGGCGCTCACTCGAGGCGTCCTGTCCCTGAGAACTGTGACACAAGAGTAGTTGTACAAGAGTTCTTGTTGGCTTACGGCCTCGGTCATGACTCGTACTGAACGCTGCCCGGACGGCGTCCGCACGATCACCGACGCCAAGGCTGTTTCGGCGATGGCCAACGCGTTCCGCTCCCGGATGATGGATGCGCTCGAGGTCGACGGCCCTTCCACCGCCTCGGGGCTCGCCGCCCGCACCGGACAGGCTGTCGGTTCGGCCAGCCACCACCTCAAGGTGCTCAGCGAGGCGGGCTTGGTGGAGGAGGCACCAGAACTGGCCAAGGACCGACGCGAACGGTGGTGGCGTCTGGTCGACCCCGGGACGCGGTGGTCGCGTGCCGACTTCGCCTCAGACACTGCAGCCGTCACTGCGGCGTATGCCGCGGAAGCACTCACGTTGCAGCGTCAGTTCGAGCGCGTCCAGGAGTGGAACACGAACCCGGCGACCGTGCCGGAATGGGACGACGTCTCGTTCGCGACCCAGCACTGGTTGCGTCTGTCCCCCACCGAGCTGCGTGAGGTCGCGGACGAGGTTGTCGACGTCCTGATGAAGTGGAGCTGCCGAGAGCTCCCCGATGACGAGATCGAGCGGCAGACCGTCCTCGTCTTCGCCCGTGGCTTCCCAGCCCAACCATGACGACGCCCCCGCGAGCGGCGATCTCCCCTCCCCCGTCAAGCCTCGATCCACCGATGGGCTGGTGGGGGACGGCTTGATCGGGCTCGCGGATTGAGGCTCGGGTGGGGCGCGGGTGATGGCCTGGCCTCGCTGCTGGGGGTGTTCCGTGGGTCCGTGGTTTGCGCCGTTGTCGGCTGGGTGGTCAGGTCTGTGCGGTCGTGGGTGGGGTGCCGCAGGTGCGGCTGAACAGCTCGGTCCAGGCGTGTTCCCAGGGCCACGCGATGGGTAGGTGTAGGGCATTCTCACGTTCCGACGCGCTGACCCACCCAGCCAATCGGTGGATTCAGGCTAAAGCCTGACTATGACTTCGGCCTCGAGTTCGACTATGGCCTCGACCTGGTCCTCACCGCGCTCGAGCCGCACTTGAGACGCCGTCGGCCTCCCCAGAGCGACGCGACGTGGGTCGCCCTCCGAGCGCACCAACCCTCGAGGAGTTCACAAGCCGGACCACTAGGCTAGTTTGTCATCCGTTGCCAACGGATGACACTGTCGGCGCGATCAACGGAGATCACATGTCCAACCTTGCCGCCTTCCTATCGAGTTCCGCCGCTTCGAGTCCGGAGGTCGTCGCCGTGAGGCTCGACGACTACTCGATGACCTACCGGGAGCTCGACGACGCTGCCGCTCGCATGGTTACCGTGCTGCGTGCGCAGGGTTACCAGTCTGGTGACCGTGTCGGGGTCATGCTGCCAAATGTGCCGGCGTTCGTCGTCGTCTACTACGCGGTGCTCCGCGCGGGCGGTGTCGTGGTCCCGATGAACCCGTTGCTCAAGGGGCGCGAGGTGGGCTTCTACCTTGGCAACTCCGGGGCCTCGATCCTCGTGGCCTGGCACGGCTTCATCGAGGCGGCCGTCGAGGGAGCGCACGACTCCGGTACCACGGTGATCAACGTCGACGAGGGGTTCGACGCGAGAGTTGCCGCGGCCGATCCGGACACCATCGTGGCCGAGCGCGACGCCGAGGACACCGCGGTGATCCTCTACACATCTGGGACGACCGGTCACCCCAAGGGTGCAGAGCTGACGCACGCCAACCTCATTCACAACGCAGCCGTGGTCGCCGACACGCTCCTCAACATCACCACCAACGACGTCGTCATGGGCTGCCTGCCCCTCTTCCACGCCTTCGGCCAGACCTGCGGCCTCAACGCTGCCTTGCACAAGGGTGCGACGCTGACCTTGTTGGCCCGGTTTGATCCGGCGAAGGCGTTGTCCATGATTCTGCGCGACGGGGTGACGGTCGTCGTCGGTGTGCCGACGATGTACTCCGCTCTCATCGAGGCCCGCCGCCAGCAGCCCGTCGACACCTCGACCCTGCGCGTCTGCGTCTCGGGTGGGTCGGCTCTCCCGCTTGAGGTGCTCCGGACCTTCGAGAGCGACTTCGGTGCCGTGATCCTTGAGGGCTATGGCCTGTCCGAGACGTCGCCGGTCGCCTCCTTCAACCGCCCCGACCGGGAGCGGAAGGCCGGGTCGATCGGGTTGCCGATCGACGGAGTCGAGCTCAGGTTGGTCGACGACCTCGGGACACCTGTGCCCGACGGCCAGCGTGGGGAGATCGCCATCCGTGGTCACAACGTGATGAAGGGCTACTGGAAGCTGCCGGAGGAGACGTCGCAGGCGTTCGTTGATGGGTGGTTCCTGACGGGGGACATCGCCACGGTTGACGAGGACGGCTACTACTACATCGTCGACCGCAAGAAGGACCTCATCATCCGGGGCGGCTTCAACGTCTACCCGCGCGAGATCGAGGAGGTCCTCTACGAGCACCCCGACGTCGTCGAGGCGGCGGTCATCGGACTCCCGCACGACACCCTCGGCGAAGAGGTCGGTGCGGCCGTCGTCCTGCGCCCAGGCGCGAGCGCGACGGTCGAGGATGTCAAGGCCTTCGTCAAGCAGAGAGTCGCGGCCTACAAGTATCCACGTTTGGTCTGGCTGGAGGGCGAGCTGCCGAAGGGCCCAACGGGCAAGATCTTGCGTCGCAACGTCCACGCTCCGGAGGGTGAGGCCTCCCGATGACAGAGACCCGCCGGCGGGAACCCGCCGATACCACCCCCGCCGACTCCGCCCTCGATGACTTCGCCGGCGACGCCGCGGGCGCCCTCGACCTTTTGCTCGCCGACGCCGCCCTGGGCACATGGCGCAGGTTCGTGCCAGGGATGGCAGCAGTCCGGCTTGCCGCCAGCGTGTCGCAGCGACCCGACACCGTGGTCCGGGCAGGCGTCGAACTCGCTCTGGAGCTCGCCCGGATCGGGGCGGGGCGCTCCGAACTGGCCGCAGGGGCGAAGGACCGTCGTTTCACGGACCCTGCGTGGACCGAGAACCAGGCGCTGCGCGGCATTCTCCAGGGCTACCTGGCCGGGAGCGCCTCCGCTCGCACTCTGTTGTCGGACGCCATCGACGCCCTGCCATGGCGAGACCGGGAGCGGCTGACCTTCCTGCTCGACAACGTGCTCGACGCCAGCGCCCCGAGTAACGTGCCAATGCTCAACCCCGCGGTGTGGAAGGCCCTACGTGAGACCAAGGGCCTCAGTGCGGTGCGCGGACTGCGCAACTTCGTCGTCGACATGTCGACATCGCCGCGGGTTCCCGCGATGGTCGACCCCAAGGCGTTCGACGTGGGGCGTGACCTCGCCGCCACCCCTGGCGCCGTGGTCCTTCGGACGCCGGTCTTCGAGTTGATCCAGTACACGCCGACGACCCCGACCGTCCACCGTGTCCCGCTGTTGATGACTCCGCCCGTGATCAACAAGTACTACGTGGTCGATTTGGCACCGGGTCGCAGCATGGTCGAGTACTTCCTGTCGCAGGGGCAGCAGGTTTTCACCATCTCCTGGCGCAACCCGGATGCGCGACATCGCGACTGGGACATCGACGTCTATGCCGCTGCCATCCTGGAGGCGATGGACGCCACGCGGTCGATCACCCGGTCCAAGACCGTCCATCTCCAGAGCTTCTGCTCCGGCGGGATTTTGTCCGCGCTGCTGGCCGGACACCTCGCCTCGACCGGGCGACTCGGGGAACTCGCGTCCTTCAACCTCGGTGTGGCCGTGCTCGACCAGCGCCGTACCGGGCTTCCGTCTGCGCTGCTTGACGAGGGGACGGCCAAGGCTGCCGTGCTCGCCTCGGCAGCGAAGGGCTTTTTGGACGGGCGGGCGCTCGCAGAAATCTTCGCGTGGTTGCGCCCCAACGACTTGATCTGGAACTACTGGGTCAACAACTACCTCCTGGGACGCAAACCGCCCGCCTTCGACGTCCTCGCGTGGAACGCCGACACCACGAGGATGACAGCGGCACTGCATCGGGGATTCATCGAGCTGGCCGTCGAGAACTCCCTCCTCCACCCGGGGTCGGTCTCGACGCTGGGGAGTCCGGTGGACCTGAGCCTGGTCGACGTCGACTCCTACATCGTTGCCGGGATCGCCGATCACATCTGCCCGTGGCAGTCCTGTTACCGCAGCACCCAGCTCCTGGGTGGCCAGGCTCGCTTCGTGCTATCGACAAGCGGCCACATCGCCTCCCTCGTGAACCCTCCGGGCAACCCGAAGGCAACCTTCCTCACCAACGACGCGCATGGCCCGGATCCGGAGGAGTGGCTGGCCGGGGCGACCCCCACCCAAGGATCGTGGTGGCCGGACTTCGCCGCTTGGCTCGCCGAGCGCGGGGGAGGCCGGAAACGGGCGCCCACATCGCTCGGCCGACCCGCAGCCGATCTCGCCCCGATGGACGCCGCCCCGGGCACCTATGTCTGCGACGCCTGAGGCGGATGCCGTGACACCACCGATGGACCGCTCGCCCGCAGACGTGCCCATGACCGAGCACACGAGGATGGTGCACGTCCGCGGCCACGACATCCTGACCCGGGTGCGCCCCGGAACGCGCCCGGTACCTCTTGTGTTGTGCAACGGGATCGGCGCAAGCCTCGAGGTGCTGCAGCCACTCGTCGACGCCCTCGACCCTGAGATTGAAGTGATCCGGTTCGACGTCCCGGGCACTGGCGGGTCGCCGAGCGCGTTCGCCCCGTACCGCTTCTCCGGGCTGGCGCGCATCCTCGGGGGCGTGCTCGACCAGCTCGGCCACGACCGAGTCGACATCTTTGGACTGTCCTGGGGCGGGGCGCTCGCCCAGCAGTTCGCTTTCCAGAACCCACGACGGTGTCGTCGAGTGGTACTCGCCAACACCGGAACGGGTTCGCTCATGGTGCCGGCCAGCCCGAAGGTCCTGGCCAAGATGCTGACACCACGCCGTCACCGTGATTCCTCGTATGCCGCCTCGATCGCACAGACGCTGTACGGCGGGAGCACCCGGGAGGACCCGACGACCGCGGGGAGCCTCCTCGGTAAGGAAACCAGAGCCGGTTCCGTGCGCGGCTACCAGTACCAGCTCCTGGCTGGTTTGGGGTGGACGAGCCTTCCCTTCCTGCGCCTCCTCCGGCAGGACGCCCTGCTCCTCTTCGGCGACGACGACCCCATCATTCCCGTGGTCAACGGACGCATCTTCCATCGACTCCTGCCGCACAGCACCCTGGTCGTGTACGACGGCGGGCACCTGGACGTCGTCCTCCGGGCGCCCCAAGTCGTCCCACACATCAACCGGTTCTTGCTCGATCAGCCGGCCGCACCGGCAACCACCTAACACCAGACCTCACCGCCACCCGGACGGTCCCAAGGAGTCGACATGAGCCCGACGAAAGACACCACACCGACTGACGATCGGACCGGAGACTTCTACGACTTCGAGGCATTTCTCTCGGATGCCGATCGCGACGTGCTGACCTGTGTCGACGCCACCCTCGCGGAGCACGTCGCACCGATCATCAACGACTACTGGACCCGAGCCGCGTTCCCGTTCGAGGTGATCCCACACCTCGCGGCTCTGGGGATCGCCGGACAGCCGTACTCCGGCCACGGTTGCGCCGGGCGGAGCACCCTCATGGACGGTTTGACGCAGATGCACATCGCCCGGGTCGACCCGTCGATCGCCACCTTCATGGGTGTTCACACGGGACTGGCGATGGGCTCGATCGACATCTGCGGCTCCGAGGAGCAAAAGAGTCGCTGGCTGCCGTCGATGGCGCGGATGGAACTTATTGGCTCGTTCGGGCTCACCGAGATCGCCGCCGGGTCAGGGACGTCTCGGGGACTTGTGACGACGGCCCGCCGCGAAGGAGACAGGTGGGTCCTCAACGGGAACAAGAAGTGGATCGGTAACGCGACGTTCGCCGATCTCAATATCATCTGGGCCCGGGACGAGGCCGACGACCAGGTCAAGGGGTTCGTCGTCGCCAAGGACACGCCGGGATTCACCACCGAGGCACTGCCTGACAAGATCGCCCTGAGAGTCGTCCAGAACGCGCTGATCACCCTCGACGACGTCGAGGTCGCGGAGGACGACAGGTTGCAGCGGGCAGAGTCCTTCAAGGACGTCGCGAAGGTCCTCAAGATGACCCGGGCCGGAGTCTCCTGGATGGCCGTCGGCTGCGCCCGAGGTGCCTACGAGCAAGCGTTGGCCTACAGCAAGGAGCGCGAGCAGTTTGGCCGGCCCATCGCCGGCTTCCAGCTCGTCCAGGACCTCCTCGTCCGAATGCTCGCCAACGTGACGTCGTCGACGGCAATGTGTGTGCGCCTGTCCCAGCTCCAGGACGCCGGCACCATGCGCGACGAGCACGCCTCGCTCGCCAAAGCGTTCTGCACCATGCGGATGCGCGAAACGGTCGGGTGGGCCCGAGAGTTGTTGGGCGGCAACGGGATCCTCCTCGAGCACAATATCGGTCGGTTCGTCGCCGACGCCGAGGCGATCTACTCCTACGAGGGAACGCGTGAGATCAACACCCTCATCGTCGGCAAGGCGATCACCGGTCACAGCGCCTTCGTGTGACCGGACATGCGCTTACACCAGGAGCCGCCGGTTTGCCGACTCCTCGAACTTCGCCGGCCAGTGGGCGATCGAAGTGCCTCGGACTTCAGCAGGGGCGGACTTCCGCAGGCAGGGCGGTTGACCTCATGCGGCGGGTAGGATCTGGGCCTTGGCCAGCCCGGCCGCGGCGCCGCCCTCACGCAGCCGCTGGCTGATGATGACCGGCGGCGTTCGCGGTGAACTTCCCCGAGGGCAGGTGCGCGAGGGCAGAGCCTTTGAGGTCGGCGTTGACCTGTTCGATGATCGCGTGGTGGCGGTGGGTCTTGTCCGCTGCGTCGGTGTCGAGCACGTCGGCGGGGGTGGTGGTGAAGAACGCGTGGAAGCGCCTGATGGAGAACGCGGTGTAGGTGCTCTCGGCGACCTCGGCACGAGAGATCCTTTCCCCGGTGGCCGGGTCCAGGATCGGGTGCGGGTAGGTGATCGTGGTTCACACGTCGGCGTCGATGCTGTCGATGGCTTTCTTCACGGCCGGGTCCAGGCGCACGGTGATCGACACATCCGCGCCGCCGGTGCGGGCGGCGTGGACCATGTCGGCGTCATAGAAGGCGGACCGTCGGCCTCATCATGTCGGGCGGGTCGGTCGG
This sequence comes from Knoellia sp., assembly GCA_039917755.1. Taxonomy (GTDB): domain Bacteria; phylum Actinomycetota; class Actinomycetes; order Actinomycetales; family Dermatophilaceae; genus Knoellia. Next base: position 15,675 of record JBDSIV010000010.1, read on the forward strand.
CGGTCTTCTCGGCGCCACCCTGGCCACGCGCACGACGCGGTGGCTCGGCACGGCTGGCGCGCTGGGCTGGCTCCAGGTGCTCGGCGGACTCCCAGCCATCCTCATCGGCCTCGCTCGCGCGAGGGCGTGACCTGCCCGATCAGCCGACGGCGAGGTGGACCAGCGGATCGATGGCGACCGCGAGGAAGAGCACCGTCACATAGGTGATCGAGAAGTGGAAGAGGCGCATCGGCTTGAGCACCTTGGTCGCAGCGCCGGTCTTGGCCAGATGCAGGAGTCGGTGGGCTTCCCCAATGAAGACGGCCCCACTGACGACAGCAGCGACGAGATAGATCCAGCCCATGTCGGCGACGGGCACGAGTGACAGCGACACCGCGACCATGACCCAGCTGTAGGCCACGATCTGGCGAGCCACAGCCAGGGAGCCACGCTCCACCGGGAGCATCGGGACGTGGGCGTTGGCGTAGTCGTCCTTGAACGCCATCGACAGCGGCCAATAGTGCGGAGGCGTCCAGAAGAAGATGACGAGGAAGAGAATCGCCGCCGGCCACCCGACAGTGCCGGTCACGGCCGACCAGCCGATGAGGGTGGGCATACAGCCAGCCACGCCACCCCACACGATGTTCTGCGGAGTGCGGCGCTTGAGAATCATCGTGTAGAGCACGGCATACAAAGCAATGGCGCCGAGCGAGAGCAGCGCGGACGCCACGTTGACGAAGACGACGAACCACGCGGTCGACAGGACTGTGAGCGCGGCACCGAAAACCAGGCCAGCCCGAGGACTGATCTCACCCGTCACCATCGGACGGTTCTTGGTGCGGTCCATCAGCGCGTCGATGTCGCGGTCATAGACACAGTTGAAAGTGTTGGCCGCGCCAGCGCTGAGCGTCCCGCCCACAAGCGTGGCCACGACAAGCCACAGGCTCGGCACGCCGCGCTGCGCCAAGAACATCACGGGAACCGTTGTCACAAGCAGCAGCTCGATGATGCGGGGCTTGGTGAGAGCGACGTAGTTGCCCACTGATCGCTTCCAACCGGTCGTCGGCAGAGCCGGCGAAGTGGTGCTGATCGGGGCGGTGGCCACGGCGTCCTTTGGGGGTGCAGTCGAGCGGTGGGTCACATCGAGTCTAACCGGGTGGGACATGGTCGGCCCCACCGGTTGACCGCGGTCTAGGGTGGGATTCGACGCTTTGATCTGCATCACATTCCGCTCGACGTCAGAGAGGCCCCACGTGACCACCACCCCGCAGAAGGCAGGCCGGGTCCCGACCCGCCGCGCCTCGGCCGCCACGCCCAGCCGTTCCACCGCCATTGCCCGCCCCACAGCGCGCAAGGCCAAGTGGAACGACCTCGACGTCAAGGCCGTCGACACGGTGCGTGTCCTGGCCGCTGACGCCGTGCAGAAGGTTGGCAATGGCCACCCCGGCACGGCCATGAGCCTGGCGCCCGCGGCCTACCTGCTCTTCCAGAACGTCATGAAGCACGACCCGTCCGACGCGACGTGGCTCGGCCGTGACCGGTTCGTCCTCTCCTGCGGCCACTCGAGCCTGACGCAATACATCCAGCTCTATCTCTCGGGCTACGGGCTCGAGCTCAAGGACCTCAAGGCTCTGCGCACTTGGGGTTCACTCACTCCCGGCCACCCCGAGGTGCACCACACCACCGGTGTTGAGATCACGACCGGCCCGCTCGGCTCGGGTCTGGCCTCCGCGGTCGGCATGGCCATGGCCCAGCGGCGCCAGCGCGGCCTACTCGACCCTGATGCCAAAGCAGGCCAGAGCCCATTCGACCACCACATCTGGGTCATTGCCTCCGACGGAGACCTGATGGAGGGGGTGTCGTCCGAGGCCAGCTCGCTCGCTGGGCACCAGGAGCTCGGCAACCTCACCGTCATCTACGACGCCAACCAGATCTCCATCGAGGACGACACCGACATCTCGTTCTCCGAGGACGTGGCCAAGCGCTACGAGTCCTACGGCTGGGAGGTCGCGGATGTCGACTGGCGCAAGAGCAACGACCCGGCCGGCACCAACACCTACGTCGAGGACGTCGACGCTCTCCTCCTGGCGCTCGAGAAGAGCAAGAAGTCGCCGAAGCCGACCCTCGTGCGGCTGCACACCGTCATCGCGTGGCCCAGCCCGACCAAGAAGGGCACGGGCAAATCGCACGGCTCGGCTCTGGGCGACGAGGAGATCATTGGGCTCAAGGAGCTCCTCGGCTTCGACCCCAAGAAGACCTTCGAGGTCGACAAGGCCGTCCTTGCGCACACGCGCAAGGTCAAGGCGCGAGGCAAGGCCGCACACAAGGAATGGGACAAGGGCTACGCCGCGTGGCGTCGCAAGAACACCGACGCCGCCCGCCTTCTCGATCGACTCGTGGCCAGCGAGCTCCCTGAGGGTCTGGACGCGGCGCTGCCGACGTTCCCGGCGGACGACAAGGGCATCGCCACTCGTGCCGCCTCCGGCAAGGTCCTCAATGCCCTCGCGCCGATCATGCCCGAGCTGTGGGGTGGCTCGGCTGACCTCGCCGAGTCCAACAACACGACGATGGAGGGTGAGCCCTCGTTCATCCCGAAGTCGAAGCAGACCGACGCGTGGAAGGGCGGCCCCTACGGCCGCACCCTCCACTTCGGTATCCGGGAGAACGCAATGGGGATGATCCTCAACGGCATCGCCCTCGAAGGCCTGACCCGCCCCTACGGCGGTACCTTCCTCGTGTTCTCGGACTACATGCGCCCGGCGGTGCGCCTCGCGGCGATCCAGCAGCTCCCGGTGACCTACGTGTGGACGCACGACTCCATCGGCCTGGGCGAGGACGGCCCGACGCACCAGCCCATCGAGCACCTCGCCGCGCTGCGCGCCATGCCCGGACTCGACGTCGTGCGCCCGGCCGACGCCAACGAGACGGCCGCGGCGTGGTCGGCGATCCTGCACAACGGCACCACTGCGGCGCTCGCCCTCAGCCGTCAGGCTCTCCCGACGATCGACCGATCGACTCACGCCAAGGCCAGCAACGTCGCCAAGGGTGGATACGTCCTCATCGACGGCGGCACCAACGGCAAGAGTGCGCCCGAGGTCATCCTCGTGGCCACCGGTTCAGAGGTCTCCGTAGCCCTCGAGGCCCGACTGGCGCTCGAGAAGTCCGGCGTCAGCACCCGGGTGGTCTCCATGCCCTGCCGCGAGTGGTTCGATGCCGAGAGCAAGTCCTATCAGGACAGGGTCCTGCCGCCAGCGATCCGTGCGCGGGTCAGCGTCGAAGCCGGCGTGGCCCAGGGTTGGCGCGAGATCGTCGGTGATGCCGGCCGTTCGATCAGCATCGAGCACTTCGGGGCCTCGGCCGACGCCAAGACCCTCTTCACGGAGTTCGGCTTCACCCCGGCCGCCGTCGTCAAGGCAGCCAAGGACTCCCTCAAGGCAGCCAAGGCTGGCACGACAGTGGCCGCGGCCACCACGACCGCCCCGCGCAGTCGCAAGGACACCGGAACGGACGTCCCCACCACAAAGAAGCCTGCCCGCAAGAGCGCGGCCAAGGCTGGGAAGTGAGTTCACATGACTGACAACACCGCCCTCAAGGCTCTCGCCGACAACGGCGTCTCCGTCTGGCTCGACGACCTGAGCCGCGAGCGGCTCGCCTCGGGCAACCTCCAAGAGGTCATCGACACCAAGGGCGTCGTCGGCGTGACGACCAACCCCTCGATCTTCCAGGTCGCCCTGTCCGACGGTGAGAGCTACAGCGAGCAGGTCGCCCAGCTCGCCGCCGACAAGGCGTCCCTCGAGGACTCGGTCACCGCGATGACGACACAGGATGTTCGCGACGCCTGCGACGTCATGCTGCCCGTGTTCGAGGCCACCAAGGGTCTCGACGGCCGGGTCTCGATCGAGGTCGACCCGGGGCATGCCCACGACACCGACAAGACCATCGAGCAGGCCAAGGAGCTCTTCGCGCTCGTCGACCGCCCCAACGTCCTCGTCAAGATCCCCGCAACGGTCGCCGGCCTTCCGGCGATCAGCAAGGTTCTCGCAGAGGGCATCTCGGTCAACGTGACCCTGATCTTCAGCCTTGACCGCTACCGCGCGGTGATGAATGCGTTCCTCACTGGGCTGGAGCAGGCCCGTGAGGCCGGCAAGGACATCAGCACCCTCGAGTCGGTCGCCTCGTTCTTCGTCTCGCGGGTCGACACCGAGATCGACAAACGCCTCGACGCCATCGACGGTGAGCAGGCCGAGACCGCCAAGGCGCTCAAGGGCAAGGCCGGCATCGCCAACGCTCGCCTGGCCTACCAGGCCTACGAAGAGGTGTTTTCGACGCCGCGCTGGAAGAACCTCGAAGCTGACGGAGCCAAGCCACAGCGTCCGCTGTGGGCATCCACGGGCGTCAAGGACCCGGCATACCCCGACACCATGTATGTCACTGAGCTCGTCGCCCCCGGGGTCGTCAACACGATGCCCGAGAAGACCCTGGACGCGGTCATCGACCACGGCGAGATCACGGGCAACACCATCGAGGGCACCTACGAGGAGTCGAGTGAGGTTCTGGACTCCTTGGAGCGACTCGGCATCTCCTACTCCGAAGTCACCGCCCTGCTCGAAAAGGAAGGCGTCGACAAGTTCGACAAGTCCTGGAACGAGCTGCTTGACGGCGTGAAAGCCGAACTCGACAAGGCCGCTCGATGAGCAGTCTCGAGATCACGGCCCGCGGGGCTGCCGCCGCCGCCATCTCGACGCACGTGCCTGACCTCATCAAGGACGGTGTGGCCAGTGCGATCTTCGCCCAGGACGCCACGCTCTGGGGCAAGGCCGCCGAGGAGGAAGCCAGCAAGCGGCTCTCCTGGGTTGCTCTCCCCCGGTCATCTCGGCCCCTGCTCGGCGAGATCGCGGCACTGCGTGAGGAGCTGCATGGCGAAGGTGTGTCACGCATCGTGCTCTGTGGGATGGGTGGGTCCTCTCTCGCCCCGGAAGTCATCTGTGCGACGGCCGGCGTCGACATCGTCGTGCTCGACTCGTCGGCGCCCGATGTCGTGCGACGCATCGTCTCCACTGACCTCAAGAAGACCGCCGTCGTCGTCTCGTCGAAGTCGGGCTCGACTGTCGAGACCGACTCTCAGCGGCGGGCTTTCGAGCAGGCGTTCACCGACGCCGGCATCGATGCGACCGCTCGCATCGTCGTGGTCACCGACCCGGGCAGCCCGCTCGACGCCGAGGCGCGCACAGCCGGGTTCCGGGTGATCAATGCCGATCCCGACGTGGGCGGTCGCTACTCCGCGCTCACCGCCTTCGGGCTCGTGCCCTCGGGTCTGGCCGGCGCCGACATCGGTGCCCTGCTCGATGACGCCGAGGCCGTGGCCGATCTGCTCGCCGAGGACGACGAGGGCAACCCCGCGCTCCAACTCGGCGCCGCGATCGGCGGCACCAAACCGTTGCGCGACAAGCTCGTCCTCGTCGACGCCGGCACCGAGAACGTCGGCTTTGGCGCGTGGGCCGAGCAGCTCATCGCCGAGTCCACCGGCAAGGACGGCACCGGCATCCTCCCGGTCGTAGCCGATGGTGCGGCCCCCACCCACACCTACGCGGATGCCAACCTCGTGCGCCTGGTGGCCACGGCGGATGACGACGAGACCGATATCGACGACGAGCCCCGCCATCCCGACTCGATCGCCGCAGACCAGCCCGGGCCCGGCGATGCGAGCCCGGACGAGAAGCTCGGCGACAGCGGTTCGGTCATCACCGTCGCCGGAACCCTCGGCGCGCAGCTCCTCCTCTGGGAGGTCGCGACGGCTGTTGCCGGCCGGCTTCTGGGCATCAACCCCTTTGACCAGCCCGATGTCGAGAGCGCCAAGAAGGCCGCCCGCGGTCTGCTCGACCAGGCCGGAGCGACCACCGCGGAGCCGGCGTTCGTCGACGGCTCCGTCGAGGTGCGCAGCCTCGGAGGCGACTGGCTGGGGGATGCCGCGACGTTGCCCTCCGCCGTTGCTGCACTGCTCGGCCAGCTCGACGACACGAGCGGTTATGTCGCCGTCATGGCCTACCTCGACCGCGAGCAGGACGCTGACCTCGAGCAGGTCGCCCGCACCCTGTTCGATCACACTGGTCGCCCCGTGACCTTCGGGTGGGGCCCCCGGTTCCTTCATTCCACCGGTCAGTACCACAAGGGTGGTCCGGCCAACGGGGTCTTCATCCAGATCACCGCTGCTCCCGACGAGGACCTCGTTGTCCCCGGCCGCGAGTTCACTTTCGGAGAGTTCATCGCGGCCCAGTCCGGCGGTGACGCCCAGGTGCTCGCCGAGCACGGCCGTCCTGTCCTTCGCCTCCACCTCACCCAGCACGGACGCGGCCTGAGTCAGGTGCGGTCGGCCCTCACGACACCAGGAGCCTGATGAGTCCGGCCCGTATCTCCGCCACCCACAATCCCCTCCGGGATCCACGCGACAAGCGGCTTCCTCGCATCGCCGGCCCCTGCAGCCTCGTGCTATTTGGCGTCACGGGGGACCTTGCCACCAAGAAGCTCATGCCGGCGATCTATGACCTCGCCAACCGCGGCCTCTTGCCGCCGGGCTTCTCCCTCATCGGGTTCGCGCGCCGTGACTGGGCCGATCAGGACTTCGGCAAGATCGTCTACCAGTCCGTCAAGGAGCGATCGCGGACACCGTTCCGTGAGGAGGTGTGGCGCGCACTGAGCGAGGGATTCCGCTTCGTGCCAGGCACGTTCGACGACCCCAAGGCCTTCGACCTCCTCGCCGAAACCGTCCAGGACCTCGACGAGCAGCGTGGAACAGGCGGCAACCACGCGTTCTACCTCTCAATTCCGCCTTCGTTCTTTGCGCAGGTCTGCCAACAACTGAAGCGTTCCGGGCTGTCCACTCCACCTGAGGGCGCATGGCGCAGAGTGGTGATCGAGAAGCCATTCGGGCATGACCTCCAGAGCGCTCGTGAACTCAACGAAATCGTCGCGGACGTCTTCCCAGCGGACTCGGTGTTCCGCATCGACCACTACCTCGGCAAGGAAACCGTCCAGAACCTCTTGGCTCTGCGGTTCGCGAACCAGATGTTCGAGCCGGTGTGGAACAGCCACTACGTCGATCACGTCCAGATCACGATGGCCGAGGACATTGGCATCGGTGGTCGGGCCGGCTACTACGACGGCATTGGTGCTGCTCGCGACGTCATCCAGAACCACCTCCTGCAGCTGCTTGCCCTCACCGCGATGGAGGAGCCTGTGTCCTTCGACGCTGACCACCTGCGCAGCGAGAAGGAGAAAGTCCTCTCCGCCGTTCGCATCCCCAAGGACCTTGCCAAGGGAGTGGCCCGGGGCCAGTACTCTGCGGGATGGCAGGGCGGCGAAGAGGTCATTGCCTACCTCGACGAGGACGGTGTGGCCGCAGGTTCTACGACTGAGACGTATGCCGCGGTCAGACTTGAGGTCGACACTCGCCGTTGGGCGGGCGTCCCGTTCTACTTGCGCACCGGCAAGCGTCTGGGCAAACGCGTCACCGAGATTGCCGTCGTTTTCAAGAAGGCTCCCCACCTGCCCTTCAGCGACACCGCGACCGAGGAGCTGGGCCAGAACGCCGTAGTCATCCGCGTCCAGCCCGACGAAGGCGTGACGATGCGCTTCGGCGCCAAGGTCCCTGGGGCCCAGATGGAGGTGCGCGACGTGACCATGGACTTCGGCTACGGGCGAGCCTTCACCGAGAGCTCACCGGAGGCCTACGAACGTCTCATCCTCGACATGCTCCTCGGCGAGCCACCTCTCTTCCCACGCCATGAGGAGGTCGAGCTCTCCTGGGAGATTCTCGACCCGATCGAAGAGTTCTGGGCCAAGAGCAAGGGCGGCGTCGACCAATACACCTCCGGCACATGGGGTCCCGACAGTGCCGACGAGCTCATGCGCCGTGATGGCCGTGAATGGAGGCTCCCGTGATCGTCGACCTGCCGAGCACCACCACCGTCGACATCTCCAAAAAGCTGGTGCGACTGCGGTCCGAGACCGGGTCCATGGCCCTGACTCGCGTCCTCACCCTCATTGTCGTCGTGGGTGAGAACGACGCCGACGCCGCGATCGAGACGGCCAACGATGCCAGTCGCCAGCATCCGTGCCGGATCATCGTCGTGGTCATCGCCAATCGTCGCGGCACGGCACGTCTGGACGGCCAGATCCGGATCGGCGGGGACGCCGGTGCCAGCGAGGTGGTCGTGCTGCGACTGTTCGGGCCGTTGGCCTCCCACGGTCGGGCCGTCGTCACCCCTCTTCTGCTGGCGGACGCGCCCATCGTGGCGTGGTGGCCCACCGAAGCCCCCAAGTCCCCGGCCCTGGATCCGATCGGCGAGATGGCTCAGCGCCGGATCACTGATGTCTCGCGATCTGCCGGCTCCTCCAGGGCTCCCCTCACCCGCCTTGCTGCGTCCTATGCCCCGGGTGACACCGACCTCGCGTGGTCGCGCATCACGCTGTGGCGTGCCCTGCTCACCGCTGCCCTCGATCAGGCCCCGTTCGAGCCGGTGGTTTCCGTGACCGTCACGGGCGCCTCCGACTCGCCGTCGGCCAAGTTGCTCGCTGGTTGGCTTGCCAAGCGCCTGCGCTGCCCGGTGACCCTCGTCCCGTCACGGGCTGGGACCGGCGTCATCAGTGTGCGGCTCGACCGGCCCAGCGGACCGCTCGATCTCGTCCGCCCCCAGGACGGCTCGACAGCGACACTGTCGCAGCCGGGCCGTCCCGAGCGCTCGATCGCCCTGCCCCCGCGCAGCGATGCCGAGTGCCTTGCGGACGAGTTGCGCCGGCTCGACCCCGACGAGGTCTACGAGGACGCGCTCCGACTGGGTCTCCAGGACGTGCTCTTCAGTCGACGCACCTCCACCGAGGCGCAACGCAGCGGGATCACCCCATCGGTCGCGGAGTCACGCGAGGACGCTGCCAGGCTGCGACGCGAGGCCAAGGTCAACGCCAGCGACGCCATGGTGGAGGCGCCGATGCCCGAGAAGGTCGACGACCCCGCGCAGGTCAAGAAGGCCTCCGCGCGCAAGCTCGACAAGGTGCGCACGGAGCGCAAGAAGAAGTCATCCTGACAGGAGCACGTCCATGACCGGAGCAAACGACATCAGCCAGGTGCACAACGTTGATGTGATCGTGCATCCCGGCAAGCAGCAGCTGAGTGACGCGATCGCCGCCCGCCTGGTCACGGCGATCGCCGACGCCCAGTCGCAGCGCGACATCGTCCACATCTCGCTCACCGGCGGATCACTGGGCTCGGACCTATGGGCGTCCATGGCGGCACTTCCGGCGCGCACGGCTGTTGACTGGTCCCGGGTCGAGGTGTGGTGGGGCGACGAGCGCTATGCCCCTGCCGGCGACAAGGACCGCAACGATGTCCAGAACGACGCCGCCGGTCTTGCCACCCTCCCTCTCAATCCCGCCCGGGTCCACCGCGTCGCAGGTCCCGATGAGTCAGACAGCGCCGAAGCCAGCGCCACGGCCTACGCAGAGGCGGTGCGGGCGGCCGACGCCGGTGCCTTCGACGTGATGATTCTCGGGGTGGGCCCTGATGGACACATCGCCTCGTTGTTCCCGGGTCACCCAGCTCAGCAGAGCACCGGTGCCATTGCGGTCGCTGTGCATGACTCCCCCAAGCCTCCTCCGGACCGGGTCAGCCTGACCTTCGAGGCCCTGCGCCGTTCACGAGAGGTCTGGTTCATCGTGGCCGGAGCGGACAAGGCCAAGGCCGTGGCCAACGGTGTGGTCGGTGCCGGACCCTCGCTCAGCTCAGCGGCTCAGGTCAAGGGTGAGGAGCGCACCCTCTGGCTCATCGACGCTGAGGCTGCAGAGCACCTCTGAGTCGGCCAAGGGTGTCGGCTGCTACTGGATCAGGCCGCGTTCGCGCAGTGAACCCAACGCCTCGTCGAGGATCGCTTCACCGTCCTTGTCGGAGCGACGCTCCTTGACGTAGGCGAGGTGGGTCTTGTAGGGCTCGACCTTGGTCTGGGCCGGCGGGTTGTCCTTGTCCTGACCGGCGGGGAACCCACACCGCGGGCAGTCCCAGGTCTCGGGGATCTCCAGGTCCTGCTCCAGCGAGAAGCTGGGGCGAGTCTCGTGACCATGCGAGCACCAGAACGAGACGTGGACTCGAGGAGCGGCCTCGCCGCGCTCGGCCTCGCCCATGGGGCCGGCACCGACGCGGCTACCGCGGATCGCGTTCCCACCAGACATCGACATCAGCCTTCTCTCAAGTCAGGAAGTGAAAACGGGCCTTCAGCCTTCGAGGAACCGGTCGATGACACCCAGCCCGACCACGCACACGAACCACACGATCGCGACCGCGTAGGTGATGCGGTCGAGGTTGCGCTCGGCGACCGAGGACCCTCCGAGGGACGTCGACATCCCTCCACCGAACATGTCGGACAGCCCGCCACCCTTGCCCTTGTGCAGCAAAATCAGGAGGGTGAGGAAGAGCCCACCCAGGACCAGGAGGGTCTGGAGGCCGATGCGTACCGCTTCCACGGTGCTCCTTCACGTAAGTCGGTTGAGGACGTCGCCCGAGAGGGCGCCGCTACAGGATACCTGCCGAATCAGCTCGTCTTGAGGTGGTCGCGGTAGCGGCAGATGGCAGCGAACTCGGCGGGGTCGATCGATGCCCCTCCGACCAGGGCGCCGTCGACGTCGTCCTGCGCCATGATGGAGGCAACATTGCCGGACTTCACGGACCCGCCATAGAGGATCCGCACCCGGTCTGCGAGGTCGCCCGAATAGAGCTCGGCCAGGGCGGTGCGGATGGCCGAGCACACCTCCTGCGCGTCCTCCGGGGTCGCAACCTCACCCGTGCCGATGGCCCACACGGGCTCATAGGCGATGACGATGCTGGCAGCCTTGTCGGCCGGCAGTCCTTCGAGGCCGGCGCGCACCTGGGCAAGGACATGCTCGACGTGGGTGCCGGCCTGGCGGATCTCCAGGCCCTCACCGACGCAGAAGATCGGCGTGACACCGTTGTCGTAGGCAGCGACGATCTTGGCGTTCACCGTCGCGTCCGTCTCGGCGTGGTACTCGCGACGCTCGCTGTGTCCGACCGTCACATAGGTGCACCCGAGCTTGGCAAGGAAAGCGCCACTGATCTCACCGGTGTAGGCGCCACTCCTGTGCTGCGAGAGGTCCTGGGCGCCGTACTTGAGGTGCAGCCGATCTCCATCAACGAGGGTCTGCACACTACGCAGGTCCGTGAACGGTGGCAGCACGGCAACCTCGACCGCTGCATGGTCATGCTTGGCGTCCTGCAGCGTCCAGTCGAGCTTCTGCACGAGGTGCGTGGCCTGGAGGTGGTCGAGGTTCATCTTCCAGTTGCCCGCCATGAGCGGGATGCGCTGAGTCGTCGTTGCCTTGGCAGCCATGGGTGTGGTGTCCGTTCAGTTCTGGTCGAGGACGGTGAGGCCGGGGAGGTCTTTGCCTTCGAGGTACTCGAGGCTGGCGCCGCCACCCGTGGAGATGTGTCCGAACTGGTCGTCGGTGAAGCCCAGCTGGCGCACTGCTGCCGCCGAGTCACCGCCACCGACAACGGTGAGCGCACCGTCGGCGGTGATGTCGGCCAGTGCCTTGGCCAGGGCCGCGGTACCGGCCGCGTAGGGCTCCATCTCGAACGCTCCCATGGGTCCGTTCCAGAAGACGGTGCGGCAGTCGGCAAGCTTCTGCGCGAACAACTGCGCTGACTTCGGCCCGATGTCGAGTCCCATGCGCTCAGCCGGAATGGCGTCGATGGCGACGACCTCATGCTCCGCATCTGCCGAGAACTCGCTTGCCGCAACGACATCCACCGGAAGGATGATCTCGACGCCGCGCTCCTTGGCCTGGTCGAGGTATCCCTTGACGGTCTCGACCTGGTCGCTCTCGAGCAGGCTCTTGCCGACCTCGTGGCCCTGGGCCTTGAGGAAGGTGAACACCATGCCGCCACCAATGAGGAGACGGTCGGCGCTCTGGATGAGGTTGTCGATGACCGCCAACTTGTCGGACACCTTTGCGCCACCCAGCACCACGGCATACGGGCGCTCAGGGTCTGTCGTGAGGCGGCGAAGCACGCCGACCTCGGTCTCGACCAAACCACCGACTGCCGAAGGCAGCAAGCGGGCGACATCGAAGACGGAGGCTTGCTCGCGGTGCACGACACCGAAGCCGTCGGAGACGAACAGGTCGGCGAGTCCAGCGAGCTGGGCCGCGAACTCCGCTCGAGCGTCGGCTGTTTTGCCGGTCTCCCCAGCGTTGAAGCGGAGGTTTTCGAGAAGCACCACGTCGCCATCTCGGGCGGCCCCGACTGCCGCCTGAGCGCTCTCGCCCACCGTGTCGGTCGCGAACGTCACGTCGCTTCCCAGGAGCTGCGACAGGCGCGTTGCAACGGGCGCCAGCGAGTACTTGTCCTCCGGGGCTCCCTTCGGGCGGCCGAGGTGGGCGCACACGATGACGCGTGCACCCGCCTCTGAGAGAGCCTTGATCGTCGGGACGGACGCACGGATGCGCCCATCGTCAGTGATCGTGCTTCCCTCCAACGGAACGTTGAGGTCGGAGCGGACGAGGACGCGCTTGCCCTGCAGGTCACCGAGATCAGCGATCGTGTGCATGTGGTGGTCAGCTCCGGTTCAGAGGGACGCGCCGACGAGGGTGACGAGGTCGGCGAGGCGGTTGGAGTAGCCCCACTCGTTGTCGTACCAGCCGACGACCTTGACCTGGTTGCCGATCACCTTGGTGAGGCCGGCGTCGAAGATGCATGAGGCGGGGTCGGTCTCGATGTCCTTGGAGACGATCGGGTCCTCGGTGTAGACGAGGATTCCCTTGAGCGGACCCTCGGCAGCCTTCTTGATCGCCGCGTTGACCTCTTCGACGGTGGTCTCACGACCCGCCTCGAAGGTGAGGTCCGTGGCCGAACCGGTCGGGACCGGGACGCGCAGGGCGTAGCCGTCGAGCTTGCCCTTGAGCTCAGGCAGGACGAGGGCGACCGCCTTGGCGGCACCCGTTGTCGTGGGGATGATGTTGAGCGCGGCGGCGCGAGCGCGACGCAGGTCCTTGTGCGGGCCGTCGTGAAGGTTCTGGTCGCCCGTGTAGGCGTGGATGGTCGTCATGAGCCCCTTGACGATGCCGAACTCGTCGTTGAGGACCTTGGCCATGGGCGCGAGGCAGTTCGTCGTGCACGAGGCGTTGGAGATGACTGTGTGCGTCTCGGCGTCGTAGGCGTCGTCGTTGACACCCATGACGATGGTGACGTCCTCGTTCTTGGCAGGCGCCGAGATGATGACCTTCTTGGCACCGTTGTCGACGTGGACCTTGGCCTGGTTGGCGTCGGTGAAGAAGCCGGTCGACTCGATGACGATGTCGGCACCCAACTCGCCCCACTTGAGGTTGGCGGGGTCACGCTCGGCGAAGACCTTGAAGGTCTTGCCGTTGGCGGTGATGTCTGTGTCGGTCGAGGTGACGTCACCGTCTAGGCGCCCGAGAATCGAGTCGTACTTGAGCAGGTGGGCCAGCGTGGCGTTGTCGGTGAGGTCGTTGACAGCCACGATCTCGATGTCGGCGCCGGACGCAATCACCGCGCGATAGAAGTTGCGGCCGATGCGGCCAAAGCCATTGATGCCAACGCGGACAGTCACGAGCGGTCTGCCTTCCGAGAGGGATTGTGCGTGGGGTATCGACCACCGCACCGGGGTACGTCGGACAACCCTAGTGCCGCTTCGTGACCCAGCCCCAGCCCGGTCCGGAGTACGGGCGAGTAACTGGCCAGCGTCAGTTCAGACGTTTGACGACCGTGAGCAGCACGACTGCATCCTCGAGTGCGAGCAGAGTGTGTCGCGCGCCGGGAATGATCACGTGGTCTCCGGTCCCGCCGTCCCAGCGCTGCTCACCACTGGTGAGGCGGACTCGACCCGTGAGCACCTGAAGGGTGGCCTCACCGGGGCTCTCGTGCTCGGACAGTTCCCGTCCGGACACCAGCGCAATGACCGTCTCACGCAGGGAACGGTCATGCCCACCGTGAATCGTCAGGGCAGAGCGGCCACTCGAGGCCCCACGGGCGGCCTCGAGCTCGGTTGCGGAAAGCGACGACAGGGACGTCGACTCCATGGTCAGTCCTCCTAGGAATCCAGCATGTCGGGCGTGAGGTCAGCATCAGTGCCGGGGATGCCCATGTCCTCGGCACGCTTGTCCGCCATCGCGAGCAGGCGCCGAATGCGCCCGGCAACCGCGTCCTTGGTCATGGCCGGCTGGGCCAGCTGACCAAGTTCCTCGAGCGAGGCCTGCTTGTGCTGGAGCCGGAGCTGGCCGGCCTCGCGGAGGTGGTCCGGGATCTCGTCTCCGAGAATGTCGAGGGCGCGTCCGACGCGCGATCCGGCGGCCACCGCGGCTCGGGCGGACCGGCGCAGGTTGGCGTCATCAAAGTTGGCGAGCCGGTTGGCGGTGGCGCGAACCTCGCGACGCATCCGCCGCTCTTCCCACGCAAGCACAGCATCATGGGCACCCAGTCGGGTGAGCATGGCCCCGATGGCATCGCCATCACGGATGACGACTCGGTCAATGCCCCGGACCTCGCGCGCCTTGGCCTGAATCCCCAGCCGTCGGGCCGCACCGACGAGCGCCAGAGCCGCCTCGGGACCGGGGCAGGTCAGTTCGAGCGCAGAAGAACGGCCGGGCTCAGTCAGCGAACCGTGGGCGATGAAGGCACCCCGCCAGGCAGCCTCGGCGTCACACACCGAGCCCGAGACCACCTTGGGCGGCAGGCCCCGCACCGGCCGACCCCGGCTGTCAATGAGGCCGGTCTGCCGAGCCAGAGCCTCGCCATCCTGCACGACGCGCACAACGTAGCGACTCCCCTTGCGCAGCCCTCCAGCGGCCAGAACGAGCACCTCGGGCGTCTGACCGTAGAGCTCGTGGATCTCGCGGCGTAGCCGACGTGCGGCATTGGCCGTGTCGAGCTCAGCTTCGACGACGATGCGCCCCCCGATGATGTGCAGCCCACCTGCGAACCGCAGTGTTGCGGCCACCTCAGCCTTGCGGCAGCAAGGCTTGGTCACCTCGTGGCGGCTGAGTTCGTCCTTCACTTTCGCCGTCATTGCCATGCCGGTCATCCTGCCACGCGACATCAGGGGCGCTGTCCCGAGCCCAGAACGTCCTGCAATGCGGCCGCCAACCGCAGCCGGTCGTGTTGCGTCGGAGAGGACGTGACGGCCACGCGGTGGATGTGGAGCCTGGCTCCAACGGCACGGCAGGCCGCAGCCAACTCCGCCTCGTCGTCGACGACCGACGGATCCGCCAGAACCGCGTCGAGCCGGATCGCTGGAGCATGGGCGGCGAAGGACTCGAGGTGGTGGATGGCTCGGAAACCGGCTGTCTCGTTGGTCACCATCTCCAGGTTGAGGACAAGAAGTCGTTGGGCCCGAGTGACAGCGAGGGCCTCGGCGACATCGGGGACGAGCAGGTGGGGCATGACGGAGGTGAACCACGAGCCGGGGCCCAGGATCACCCAGTCCGCTGCTCGGATGGCGGCAATGGACTCCGGGTAGGCCGGAGGGTTGGCCGGCACGAGCCGGAGCTCGCGCACGTTGCCTCTCGTCGTGGCGAGCTGTGCCTGCCCACGCACGAGGGTGACGACGTCGGGCTTCTTCGGGTCGACGCCGACCACGTCCGCCTCGATGTCGAGCGGCACCGCGGCCATGGGCAGCACGCGTCCGCGCGCGTTGAGGAGCCGTCCGACGAGTTCGAGCCCGGCCACGGGGTCTTCGTGCAGCTCCCAGAGGGCAACGATCAGCAGGTTTCCCAGAGCGTGACCACCCAAGGGCCCGGTCCCCTGAAAGCGGTGCTGCAGCACGTCGCGCCACGTGTGTCCCCATTCGGTCTCTTCGCAGAGTGCCGAGAGGGCCATGCGCAGGTCTCCCGGTGGCAGGACCCCGAACTCGCCTCGGAGACGACCGGAGGAACCACCGTTGTCCGCGACGGTGACTATCGCGGTGATCTCGTCGGTGACGAAACGCAGGGCGGCCAACGAGGCCGCCAGACCGTGGCCGCCGCCCAGTGCGGCGACAACAGGCCCACTCACTCGCGTCCCAGATCGCGGTGCACCAAGAAGGTCTCCGTGCGATCCGTGCGCAACCGCTGCGCCACAGCCTCCGCCATCGCGACAGACCGGTGTTTGCCGCCGGTGCACCCGATCGCGAGCGTCACATAGCGCCGCCCCTCGGAGTGGTACCCGCGGATGACCGGCTGCATGAGCTCCACGACTCGATCCAGGAACTCCCCTGCCCCCTCTTGGGCCAGGACGAAAGCGGAGACCTCAGGATCACGCCCGTCGAGCGGCCGCAGCTCGGGCACCCAGAAGGGGTTGGGCAGAAACCGCATGTCGAACACGAAGTCTGCGTCGAGGGGCACGCCGTACTTGAAGCCGAAAGAGAGCAGCGCCAGGCGCAACGAGGGCCCCACGTCGGTGCCAAAGAGGGGTGCAATCTTGCGGGAGAGCTGGTGGACGTTGAGCCCCGAGGTGTCCACGACGATCTCGGCCCGCGACCGCAGGTCACGCAGAACCTCGCGCTCCTGTTGGATCCCGTCGAGCAGTCGCCCCTCACCTTGCAAGGGGTGGGGCCGTCGGACCGACTCGAAGCGCCGAACCAGGGCTTCGTCGGTGGCGTCGAGGAAGAGCAGCTGGGGCGTCCAGCCGGTGGCCCGCAGATGCTGCACCGCGCCCTCGAACTCGGTGAAGAAGTGCTGGCTGCGGACGTCGACCACGGCCGCGATCTTGATGTCGCGGCCCTCGCTACGGGCCTGATTGCCCAGCTCTGCCATCGAGACCAACAGTTGCGGTGGCAAGTTGTCGACGACATACCAGCCTTGGTCCTCCATGACGTTGGCTGTGGTCGTCCGGCCGGCACCGCTCATGCCGGTCACGATGACGAAGTCGACGCCGGAAGCCACCAGTGTCTCGGGAGTCTCAGGGACGGGACTGTCAGGCATTGCTGCCCCTCTCGTCGTCGATGATCTCACCGGTCATGAGATTGACCGTGGGTTCTGCGGGAGCGCCACTCAGTTCGCGCTGGATGGTCTCTGCCAGCCTAGGCCCGATTCCGTTGACCTCAACCAGTTCTTCGAGGTTTGCGGCCCGGATGCGTTTGACTGACCCGAAGTGCCGCAGGAGCTCCTTGCGCTTGACGTCCCCCAGACCCGGTATGCCGTCCAGAGCGGAGTTCGTCATGGCCTTGCTCCGCCGTTGCCGGTGGAAGGTGATGGCGAAGCGGTGTGCCTCGTCGCGCAACCGCTGCAGGAGATAGAGACCTTCGCTCGTCCTCGGAAGGATGACCGGGAAGTCCTGACCCGGCACCCACACTTCTTCGAGACGTTTGGCCAGCCCCACGACGGCGACGTCCACAATGCCGAGGTCTTCGATCGCGCGCGCCGCCGCATTGACCTGGGGCAGACCACCATCGACAACGACGAGCTGTGGCGGATAGGCGAAGCGGGTCGGTCGACCCGTTTCCTCGTCGCGGCCCTGCGGCTCGTCCCGGTCCTTGAGGTAGCGGCGGAAGCGTCGGGTGAGGACCTCGTGCATCGCGGCGGTGTCATCCACACGGATGTCCGCGCCGTCAGTGCCATCGATGGCCTCCCCACCTCGAACGATGAACCGGCGGTACTCGCCCTTGCGCGCGAGTCCGTCCTCGAAGACCACCATCGACCCGACGACCTGCGTGCCCTGGACATGGCTGATGTCGTAGCACTCGATGCGCAGCGGCGACTCGTCGAGCTCGAGGAACTCCTGAAGCTGTTGCAAAGCCTGGGACCTGGCGGTGAGATCGCCCGCGCGGGCGACTTTGTGACGGGCCAGGCTCTGGGTCGCATTGCGCTCGACGGTCGCCATGAGGGTCTTCTTGTCACCTCGCTGGGGGACGCGCAGATCCACGTGACTCCCCCGCCGCTCGGACAACCATTGCCCCAACGTCTCGGCATCGTCCGGCAGCACCGGGACGAGAACCTCACGGGGGACGGACTCGCTCTCCTCGCCGCCATAGAGCTGCTGGAGCAAGTGGCCCACGACCTCAGGGACGGTCTCGAACTCCTTCTCGGCAACCCAACCGCGTTGCCCGCGAATGCGCCCGCCGCGGACGTGGAAGACCTGCACCGCGACCTCCAATTCGTCGTCCGCCAGAGCGAACACGTCGGCGTCCGTGCCATCACCGAAGACGACCGCCGACTTCTCGAGGACGCGCTGCAACGCACCGATGTCGTCACGCAGCCGAGCTGCCTGCTCGAACTCGAGGTCGTCAGAAGCTGCGCGCATCTGGCGTTCGAGCCGTTTGAGGAACTTCGAGCTCTCCCCTGCCATGAAGTCGCAGAAGTCCTCGGCGATCTGGCGATGCTCGTCGGCGTCGACGCGCTCGACGCATGGTGCCGAGCACTTGTCGATGTAGCCCAGGAGGCAGGGTCGCCCGACCTGGCTCGCGCGCTTGAACACCCCCGCCGAGCACGTGCGGATCGGGAAGACGCGTAGGGCCTGATCAAGGGTCTCGCGGATCGCCCAGGCGTGGGCATAGGGCCCGAAGTAGCGCGTCCCTTTGCGCTTGGCCCCCCGCAAGACCTGGGCGCGGGGGAACTCCTCACCCATCGTCACCGCGAGAGAGGGATAGGACTTGTCGTCGCGGTACTTGACGTTGAAGCGCGGGTCGAACTCCTTGATCCAGGAGTACTCGAGTTGCAGCGCCTCGACCTCGGTCGACACCACGGTCCACTCGACACTCGCTCCCGACATGACCATCGAGGCCGTGCGCGGGTGGAGGAGCCCGACGTCCTGGAAGTAGGAGGACAGGCGGGGGCGCAGCGATTTGGCCTTGCCGACATAGATGACGCGACCGTTTTTGTCCCGGAACCGATAGACCCCCGGGTCGGTCGGGATCTCTCCCGGCGCGGGACGGTAGGTCGACGGATGAGCCACGCCTCAACCCTAGGCCGAGGCACCGACGCGACCACACGGCATACCGGAGTGAAGCACGGCGTATGCCGTGTGCTCAGCTCACGCTGACGCCGTCGGCTCCCACGGTCACGGACTTTGCTGGCAGGCCCGACGTGGCCGGGCCAGCTTTGACGTCACCTGTGGTGATGTCGAACTTGCTGCCGTGACAGGCGCAGTTGATGGTGCCGTCCTGCACGCTCGACACGATGCAGCCCTGGTGGGTGCACACGGCGGAGAAGGCCTTGAAGTCGCCCGCCGTCGGCTGCGTGATGACGACCTTGGCGGAGTCGAAGATCTTGCCGCCGCCAACGGGGATGTCTGCAGCCTTCGCGAGATCCTTCGCGGCGCCGACAGCGCTCGACGCAGCGTTGTTGACGGACTGCTCCGCGTCGGTGCCACACGCGGTGAGCGCCACGCCAGCGACCGCGATCATGCCCACGGAGCGCATCGCGTCACGACGTCCGCAGCAACTCATGGGCGCCAGCGCAGAGTCCTCGGCCGTGGGCTGGTCGTTGGGGTTCGTGTCCATGCGGGTCAGTATGCACATCGTCACTTGGATCCTCCTGAGAGCCATCCCAGAACTTTCTCTGCGAATCACCCTTGATAACGACTCTGCACAGAAACGCGGAACAGCCACTGATTCGCCCCAACACATGGCATTGTTCGGGTGCTCGCACACCCGTCGCGAGCTCCTCGGCTCATCGCTGCGGAGAAAAAGTTTCAGGAGGAAACGTGGCTCAGCGTTCCGTCATGACCATGGGTGCATCGCTGCTGGTGGCCTCGATCGCCCTCGCCGGCTGTGGATCCCGCGGCGACAGCACGACCAGCACCAGCGGCGACACCGCCAGCGGCGCCAAGGTTGCCAAGATCGGCGTCATCGCCCCCCTTTCGGGTGACCTGTCCGCCCTCGGCAAGGGCATCCAGCACTCCGTCGAGCTGGCCGTCAAGCAGGCCAACGACGCCAAGACCATCCCCGGCTGGACCCTTGAGGTCGCGGCCGTGGACGACGAAGGCAAGGCCGACGTCGGCAAGAACGGCGCCACCAAGCTCGCAGGCGATGACAAGGTCATCGGTGTCGTCGGCAACCTCAACTCCAGCGTCAGCCAGCAGACCCAGCCGGTCTTTGCTGCTGCCAACATCGTGCAGATCTCGCCGGCAAACACGGGCCCCAGCCTGACCCGTGGCGCCGACCCTAGCGCGCCGGCACGTCCCTACAAGACGTACTTCCGCACCGCCACCACGGACATCGCGCAGGGTGGCTTCGCAGCCCAGTTCCTCATCGACCAGGGCATCAAGACAGTCGCGACGATCCACGACAAGAAGACCTACGGCCAAGGCCTCGTCAAGTACTTCACCGACGCCTACAAGGCAGCCGGTGGCACTGTCGTCGCCGCAGAGACGATCAACCCGGACGAGTCCAACTACGCTCCGGTCGTCTCCAAGGTGGCCCCGTCCAAGCCGGGTGCTGTCTACTACGGCGGTGAGTACCCGCAGGGTGGTCCGCTGTCCAAGCAGATGAAGGCCGGTGGCCTCAACGTCCCGCTCATGGGTGGAGACGGAATCTACGACCCCAAGTTCATCGAGCTTGCCGGATCGACCTCCAACGGCGACCTCGCCACCTCGGTCGGCGCGCCGACTGACAGCAGCGACGCAGGCAAGAAGTTCCTTGCCGAGTACGAGGCTGCCAAGTATGCAGAGCCCTCCGCGGCCTACGGCGGCTACTCCTACGACGCGGCGAACGCCATCATCGAGGCCCTCAAGGTCTCGTTGAAGGACGCCAAGGACGTCAAGAGCGCCCGTCAGGCCACGGTCGACGCTGTCGGCAAGGTCGCGTTCGAAGGCGTCACCGGCAAGGTCTCGTTCGACGAGTACGGCGACACGCTCGTCAAGGTCATCACCGGCTACAAGGTCGAGGGTGGCAAGTGGGTCAGCGTCAAGTCTGGGAACGTCAGCTGACACGGACTGTGTCGGACACGTTGATGTAGTTCATTCACGCAGGGGCGGGCATCCTCCCGTCCCTGCGTGAATGCGCCAGCCCCCCAACCAGGAAGGTGCCGGTTCGCGATGACCGAGTTCCTGCAACAGATCGTGAACGGTTTGACCCTCGGGTCGCTGTACGCGCTGATCGCCGTTGGCTACACCGTCGTCTACGGCATCGTCCAGCTCATCAACTTCGCCCACGGCGAGGTCTTCATGATCGGGGCCTTCGGAGCCCTGGCCACGTGGAGCGTGCTCTTCAAAGGGCAGACCGGCCTCTGGGTCCTTCCGATCATGGTGCTCGGCGCCGTGATCGTCTCCGTCTTCACCGCCGTCGTCATGGAGCGCATCGCCTATCGGCCGCTGCGCAACGCGCCCCGGCTGGCCCCGCTCATCACGGCCATCGGCATCTCGGTCTTCCTGCAGGAGTTCGTGCGCCTGTTCTACCCCGGTGCCAAGAGCAAGCTGAGCTTCCCCGAGATCGACGTCGTCACGGGGGCCGCCATCAAGATCGGCGGCCTCAACATCCAGCGCGCAGCGGTCTTCACCGTCGGCTCACTCCTGGTCTCGGCGATCCTGCTCTGGGTCTTCGTCAACCGCACCCGCCTGGGTCAGGGCATGCAGGCGGTGTCCGAAGATCCAGACACCGCGCAGCTCATGGGGATCAACGTCAACCGGATCATCGTCATCGCCTTCGCGCTCGGCGCTGCCCTCGCGGCCGTGGGCGGAGTCGCACAGGGACTGCTCAACTCCAACATCGACTTCCGTATGGGCTTCCTCGCCGGCCTCAAGGCGTTCACCGCCGCGGTGCTCGGCGGCATCGGAAACATCCAAGGGGCCATCGTCGGCGGACTCACCCTCGGCATCGCCGAGTCGATGGCGACCCAGTTCATCCCCGGCCAGTTCGGCGGGTCGGCATGGAAGGACGTGTGGGCGTTCGTGCTCCTCATTCTCGTGCTCGTGTTCAGACCTCAAGGCCTTCTTGGCGCTCGGGTGGTGGACCGCGCATGAGCACGTCGACAACCGACCTCACGCCCCACCACGACGACGAACTCGTCAAGGTTCCGCTCCTCGAGCGCCTCCCGGGGCGCGGCAGCTCCGCGGCGTGGCCGCTGGGGCTCGCTGGTGTCCTCCTCCTTGTGGGCGGAACCTTCCTCTCATGGAGCTACACCGCGGACGTCCTTGGCGACCTCACGATCAACTTCTACCCCGGCGCCGTGCAGATCAGCATGATCGCCCTTGGTCTGGTGGCCTTGGTTTTCCTGCTCGCTCACAAGGGCCCACTGCAACGCTTCGGTGAGTGGCTCGACACGGCTGCGGCCGTTCGCGCCCTCGGACTCGGCGCTGTCATCTACATGGTGATCGTCGTCCTTGTCATCGCTGTCCAGTCCGGTGGCCTGATCAACGTCAACCCCGGCGGATGGGTTTCCCTCCTCGGGGCGCTCATCCTGGCTGCTTCGGGCCTCCTGCTCGTGTCCCGCCAGCACCGTGACCCGCTCTTTGCCAAGACGTCGTCCTGGCTTGAGATCGGCACCATCATCGTGCTCATGGCGCTGCTGCTCTTCGGAGCGGCCCACGCCCTCGACATCGAGGACGGGCCCAGCTTCTCGCTGTTCCTGATCTTTGTGGCCGCCGTGGCCGTGGCCCTGGCCAAGGCCGGCGCATTCACTTGGGTTGGGCTCATCGCACAAAAGAACCGGCCCGTGCTCATGCTCGGTGCCTTCACGGTCGCGTTCCTCTTCCCGTTCACCCAGGGCGGATCCGACGCGAACATGTCGATCGCCACCCAGGTGCTGATCTTCGCGGCGACCGCCCTCGGGCTCAACATCGTCGTCGGTCTGGCAGGCCTGCTGGACCTCGGCTACATCGCCTTCCTCGGCGCCGGCGCCTACGTCGGGGCGACCCTGTCGACCTCGGCGTTCGCCACAATCGGGTGGAAGCCGCCGTTCATCATCGTCGTCATCGTCGGAGCCCTGTTCTCGGCGACGCTCGGACTCATCATCGGGTCACCAACGCTGAGGGTCTCGGGTGACTACCTGGCCATTGTCACGTTGGCTTTCGGTGAGATCTTCCGCTTCACCATGGGCAACCTTGATGGCAACAACGGCCCCGACCTCACCAACGGGCCCAATGGCATTCCTGCCATCCCGGACCTCGCTCTGGGGTCGTTCAACTTCGGCGATCCGCACACGATCTTTGGCATCACCCTCGGACGGTTCGCGAACTACTACTTCCTGCTGCTGGTCCTCGCGGCGTTCATCATCCTCGTGTTCAGCCGTCTCAACGACAGCCGCATCGGTCGTGGTTGGGTGGCAATTCGTGAGGATGAGAAGGCGGCCGAGGCCATGGGAGTCAACGTCTTCGGCCTCAAGATCTTCGCCTTCGCCGGCGGAGCGTTCCTCGCCGGGATGGCGGGCACGGTCAAGGCGCACCACGATGTCTCGGTCACGCCTGACCAATACATCTTCCTCGAGTCAGCGTTCCTCCTTGCGGCGATCGTCCTCGGCGGTATGGGCACCGTCGCCGGTGTCCTCATCGGTGCGACGATCCTCAAACTGCTACCCGAGAAGCTGCGGTTCATCGCCGACTACCGCCTGATGATCTTCGGGCTGGTGCTCGTGTTGATGATGCGCTACCGCCCCGAAGGGATCATCGCGAACCAGAGACGCAAGCTTGAGTTCCACGAGGAAGACGAAGGCCTCGCGGAACGTCTGGAAGAAGCCCACCTCGAGGAATTGGAGGCCAAGGCATGACCGTCACCGAGACTTCCCCACCACGCAAGCCCACTGCCGTCGGCGCACCGATCCTGGAGGCGCGTGGCGTGACCATGCGCTTCGGCGGCCTCACGGCCGTCAAGGATGTCGACATGACGGTCAACGAGGGCGAGATCGTCGGGCTCATCGGACCCAACGGGGCCGGCAAGACGACGTTCTTCAACTGCCTCACCGGCCTGTACAAGCCGACCGAGGGTCAGGTGACCCTCGGCGGCCAAGTGATCCCGCCGAAGCCGCGGGCCGTCGTCGTTGCTGGCATGGCCCGCACGTTCCAGAACATCCGGCTCTTCGCCAACATGACGGCGCTCGAGAACGTCATGGTCGGTCGCTACTGCCGCACCAGTTCGATGGCCCTCACCTCGATCCTGCGTGGCCCCAAGTTCCGTCGCGAGGAGGCAGCCACCCGCGCCCGCGCTCAGGAGCTGCTCGACTTCGTCGGGCTCGGCAAGTCCGCAGAGCATCTTGCGCGCAACATGCCCTACGGCGACCAGCGGCGTCTCGAGATCGCGCGAGCCCTCGCGACCGACCCCAAACTCATCCTTCTGGACGAGCCCACGGCCGGGATGAACCCGCAGGAGACCAGGCAGGCGAGCGACCTGATTTTCCGAATCCGCGACAGCGGGCTGGCGGTCGTCGTCATCGAGCACGACATGCGGTTCATCTTCAATCTGTGCGACCGCGTCCTCTGTCTCGTGCGAGGTGAGGTCCTCGTCCAGGGCACCCCCGGTGAGGTCCAGTCCGATCCGCGCGTCATCGAGGCCTACATCGGTGGCGACGATGATGACGACGAGGTTGCCAACGCACCGACCCCGGCCCCCGACACGGTGACCGATTCGACGGAGGGGAAGCTGTGAGCACCATGCTCGAGGTCAAGGACCTCGTCGTTGCCTACGGCAAGATCAAAGCCGTCAAGGGCATCAGCTTCACCGTCGACGAAGGCGAAGTTGTCACGCTCATCGGCACCAACGGTGCGGGCAAGACGACAACGCTGCGGACGATCTCTGGTCTTCTGCGGGCTGCGAGCGGCTCAATCCGCTTCCAGGGCAAGCGGATTGACGAAACGCCTCCACACGAGATCGTGACCCTCGGGCTGGCGCACTCCCCCGAGGGTCGACGGATCTTCCCGCGGCTTTCGGTGGAGCAGAACCTCCTTCTCGGCGCGTTCTCACGACGTGACAACGACGTGAAGAAGGATCTGCAGGCTGCCTACGAACTCTTCCCGATCCTCGGCGAGCGCAAGGCACAGGCTGCCGGTACGTTCTCGGGTGGTGAGCAGCAGATGCTTGCCATGGGTCGCGCGATGATGAGCCGCCCCAAGCTGCTGATGCTTGACGAGCCGTCGATGGGGCTGTCGCCATTGATGATGAAGACCGTCATGTCGACTGTGACGACGCTGCAGGAGCAGGGCACGACGATCCTCCTCGTGGAGCAGAACGCCCAGGCCGCCCTCAAACGTGCCACTAAGGGCTATGTGCTGGAGGTCGGCAGGATCGTGCTCTCCGGCACCGGGTCTGAGTTGCTCACGAGTGACGACGTCCGCAAGGCCTACCTCGGCGAAGACTGACGCGAACGGCCGCAGCCTCTGTCGCGGCTTGTGGGTGATGGCCCGCTACCCCTCATGAGCAGCGGGCCATCACTCAAACCTTGGGTCGTCCATGCATGATCAGCAGTCGCCTGATCCGGCCATCGACAACGTCAGGCGGCCCAGTAGTGGCCTTCGTGGGCGTGGTCGAGCCAGTTGCCGGACTCTGCAGCGAAGCGCTCTTGTTCCTCGGTGAGCTCAAGCTCGTAGCCAATGTCACGATCGTTCGCTCCGACTCCGACGTCGGGGGCAGCTGTGGGTGCTGCTGAATGCCACCCCTCGCCAAGGATCGGTGGGGCGGTGGACTCGTGGACGCGACCGGTCGGGGTCGTGATCCGCACCGAATGTGCGCCCGCCCCGTCAAGCCCGGTCGATTC
>JBDSIV010000011.1:0-65072 GCA_039917755.1 Knoellia sp.
CACCCACGTGTTGGCCGATGTGTTCGAAGGTCTGATCAACTGACCGGGATCGGTGATCGCTGCGGCACCTGCTTGCACGGCATCCGATCTTCCCCACCACGACCAGAAGAAGCCGCTGACGTCAGGACCGTCTCCGACGGAGAGGACAAGGAGGTGCCCTCCCCTCAGACGACATCCAAGACTGGCTGCCGGGCCTTGACGAATTGTCATCATCACCAACAACGCCACCTGAACACTGCGGCGACAACCACTACACCGCCCCCACCGACTAGGTCGACCGAGCGAGTCTCTTCGCCGCCTGCGGACGTGCCGGTGACCAGCGACATGGGGATAGCGTCGGCATGATCCGAGCGCCTGGCCGCGGTTGCGGCGGGCGGGTCGGGCGGTTGTTCGGGTCACCGCCCAAGGTGCCTCGGGCCCAGCCAGGGGATGGGTGCATCTACTGATGCCATCTCACCGGACCTGCCTTGATCGGTGCTGGCCTGCCCCCGCGGGCGAAGTCCACACGAATTACTGCGTCGGGTCCGGAATGGGTCAGGGAGGCGATCCGGTCGTGGTCGTATGCCGCCCGGCGTACTGGGTCACCGAGTACGTGGTAGGAGTCCATGACGTGCCGAAGTGCGTCCTGTGGCGACACCGGGGCGCCCGGGATGCTCCCTGCCCAGTTGAACTCCGCAGTGGACCCTGAGAGGTCGCGGTATGTCTGGGTGTCTGGGTGGAAGTTGTCGCATCAGGTTGCGGTAGGCGCGGGTGACGTCGGTGCCGCTGGCGCTGGGGGTCAGGCCCAGCATGGTGTAGTGGTCGGGTTCGCTCCTGCCTACGGAGATCCTCACCGTCGACTCCTATCATTGGGGCTCCGGCACCCGCTGTCGGTGCGGGCGGGGAAGCCCGCGCGTGAACCGCCGGGACCACCCTCCTGCGCGGCTCTTTCTCGGGGTTCCCTGGGTGAGCGTAAGAGCGCGCCACGGGGCGCGTCAGGCCCTCGGTGAGGTGCGAACGGGCGAGCGGCGCGATGAGATGCGGTCCCGGCGGATCGACAGACTCCGGATGTTTGATGTCGTTCCTTCGTCATCACCTCCCTCTCAGGGTGCGTGGTACTGATGGTGCTCGTGTTCGCCATGCGCTCTCAGCGCACATGAGGCGGGGAGCGTTCCCGCCTCCAGGACACAAATCCTGCCCTGAGGACGCGCCCTGTGCCGTCGGGTTGGTTCCGCCCCGGTCCTGGCTGTGTCCAGCACGGCGGTGGTGCTGCTGCTGCTGCGACCGCCGTGACCGGTGTTCGGGGTGGGGCAGCGGCATTGGCGGCGTCCGGCCAGGAGGCGGCGACAATCGCGTCGAACTCTGCCCGGAGCCGGTCCGGGTCGGCCAAGACCGCATCAAGCCCCTCGACCTGGGTCGTGCTGGCGCACAAGGTGTCCACCGCCACCGCCTCCCTTGCCTTCGACCACGTCAGGCGTTGATCGCCTGACGCTCCGATCCGTTGCTGGAGATCTCGATCTTGCGGGGCTTTGCCTGCTCGGCAACCGGGATCTTCAAGGTCAGCACACCCGCGTCGTAGCTGGCCTCGATCCGCTCGGTGTCGAGGTTGTCCCCCAGAACCAACTGGCGGGATAACACCCCACGCGGGCGTTCCGCTGCGAGCATCTCCTTCTCCTTGTCCAGACCGGCGCGCTCGGCCTTGACCGTCACCACGTTGCGCTCCACGTCCAGGTCAACCGCATCCGCGCTGATCCCGGGGAGATCGAACTCGACGTGAAACGTGTCCCCCTCACGCCAAGCGTCCATCGGCATCACCGACGGCAAGGCACGGGTTCCCGGGCCCGCCAGCACCTGTTGAGCGAGCCGGTCCAACTCCCTGAACGGGTCGGTGCGCATCAGCATCGCAGCCATTTCACCTACTCCTGTCCCTTTCCGATGGTTACCGCCACCTACTCTGATCTGTGGTGGCGCCTACACATTTGTTGTAGCACTGGTGACATACTGGCGCAAGACCCACATCCGAGAATTTGGAAGCGGAGCACCTCGTGAACCCACCCCCCTCCCGCGCGAACCTCATGCGCGGCCCCTCCCCGTTCAGGGAAGGACACCGATGAGCGCCGTCGACCCCGACCGCGGCGTCTACGGGATCACCGTCGCCGCCGACCTCGTCGGAACGGGACCCCAGAACCTGCGCCTCTACGAGACCCGCGGACTCCTCGAACCCGATCGCACCCCCCGCGGCACCCGCCGCTACAGCCCTGACGACATCGACCGGCTCCGCCACATCGGAGAGCTCCTCAGCGCCGGACTCAACCTCGCCGGCATCGCCATGGTCCTCGACCTCGAAGAACAGAACATCGCACTTCGCGCGGACGAGAAGCCATAGGTGAGACGGGGAGGAAGCCGAGGGCAAAGAATCGCCTCCTTAGAGCACCCGCCCGCGTCCACGCTTGTCCGGTCCTGTATCCCGGAATAACTTGACCGCCGACGCTCCGCCCGAACCGCCCCACTCCACCTCTTGCGGACACAGTCAAGATGAGCGCTTGCAACCCGAGGCGACGACGCTCACAAGGACGCGGGGGGGATAAAGAGACCGAACGTGGCGGTATGCACCTGAGCTACGTCGCCGACCGGGGTTTCAGCCAACACTCTCCCTGATGAGAGGCCCCGAGCAAGGCTGAGGGGGCAGTTCCGAACAGCTCGTGGTGCGAGTCATCGCGTGCGCTGGTCATTATGATGAGGAGCATGACCGTCCGGGTTGGGTTCCTGCGCGCAGTGAACCTCGGGAGCCGGCGAGTCCCCATGAGCCGTCTCGTGTCGGTCTGTGAGGCCCTCGGATACGCCGATGTGTGGACCTTCGTCAATAGCGGCAACGTCGTGTTCGGCGCGACCGGTGCACGGGCATCGGTCGAAGCGGCAATGCAGAAGGCCTTCGAGGACGAATTTGGTTTCGAATGCACGACATTCGTGCGGACGGCGAACCAGCTCGAGAAGGTCCTCAACGCCCAACCGTTCACGGTCGCGGCAGGCGACACTCACTTCGTGACCTTCCTGAAGAAGGCGCCGACAGAGAGCGACGCCAACCGTCTGGAGGAGCTCTCGAACGAGTTCGACACCCTCGTGGTCCACGGAGCCGACGTGCACTGGCGAATGAGGGGCAAGTCAATCGACTCTCGGCTCGTCAAGCGGGACTGGGACAAGATCCTGGGCCCTCTGAGCAGTACCAGTCGCAACGTCACGATGCTGACGAGGCTGACCGCCAAGATCGATGCCACCGCATAGGTGCTGGCGCGCATGTCCACGTTGCAGGCGGTCCGAACCGACAGCCTTCAGCGAGGCATTCACACGTTGGTCGACCTGGGCCACAACTTCTGGCACAACAAGCAGTCCACCTCACCCGGTGGGCCAGGCGTGCGTCCCAGCGTCGCCTGACGAACGTGTCAATCGATGCAGCACTTCAGTGCCAGAACGGCGTCAACGATCTGCTGCATACCGCCGGTGTTACCGATCTGGACCCCGGATGGAGGAAGGTGCCGGTCAGGTGTGTGACGTGCTGGTCACCCCTCTGGCTCCCCAGGGCGGAGCAATACCGGCCGACGTGCCAGGAGGGCCGGCCGGCCTCACGACATCTCGGACCCAGCCGCTGCGCGGCGCTGATTGGGGGCGTTACCTCGCTGCAGAATCCTGTTGAACCATCGGGGAACCGAACGAACAAAGGCCACCGACGGCCCACGCACCCCCGGGCGAAGCGTCCGCATGGGACGCCCCGCCAGGTGGCCGGGTCGAACGACTACGGGGTCGGGTCGCTGACGGCCGCACCGTAGATGTCGGTGTTGCCGAAGGTGTGTGTGCCGTCCGGCGAGCACTGGCTGTTCGGCGCAGGCCTGAACGCATCGGACGGCACGTTGGGGAGCTCCGCGGACTCTTGGGCGTCCTCTTTCTCGTCGCCGACGATCGGTTGTGCGGTGCCGCCGTTGACATCGTCGAGGAAGGCTTGGCGGTAGGAGTCGATTGCCGGGCAGTCAGCCGCGTTGCGTACGTCGTTCCAGACCGCGACTGCGCCCTCGCGGGTGGCGACCGCGTAGTTGTAGTCGCCAAGGAACTCGGCGGTCAAGCCGTTGGCGCTCGAGCCTCGGGCGTCACCGTGCATGCCGCGGTGTAGTGAGGTCACCGCACCCTGCGGGGTGACGTGGTTGACGACGCCGAGCATGGGACGCGGATTCGCGGTCGTCATCTGCCATGGCGCGAGGTAGGCGTTGTAGGTGACGTACACGTCCCCGCCGTCGGGAGCGATAGCCACTGCGGGCTGGTTCGCTCGGTCATCAGCGGTGGAGACCACGGTCCTCGGGGAGTAGGTGGCGCCTCCGTTGCTGGACCGGATGAGGTAGGCCTTCTCTTTGTTCTGGCCGGCGCTGTTGTCAGACCATGTGAGCGCGACCTCGTTGGTCGCGTCTGCTCCGGAGGGGGCGCCGTTGGCGATGTCCACGCTCGGGAAGACGTCGGTGCGCGCACCGGCGACGCCATCGATGGTGAACCGGCCTTGCGCCGGGTCGAGCTGCCCGATGCCGGCGGTGTCCGCGATCGCCCGTGGGCGTTCGAAGTTCTTCCCGCCGTTGGTCGAACGGGCCTGGTAGATCACCCCGGTGTTTCGCTTCTTGTCGAAGCCTGACCACAGGACGAAGACGGTACCGTTGCTGGCTGTGCGGACGGCGCATCCTTGGCGTCCGCCGGTTTGGCTGTTGTTCGTGGCCGCGGTGAGTTGCGTGTTCGTCCAGGAGTCGCCGCCGTCGCTGCTGCGGGCGAAGAGCACGGGCTCGGAGCCGGCCGTGCCTCGGAACCCCACGTTGCAGACGTAGGCGTTGCCAAAGAACGGGCTCGAGGACGCGTTGTCGGCCCAGATCTGTTCCTTGTCGCTGAACAACGCATTGTTCTGCTTCGTCACAATGACAGGTTTCATCCAGGCGTCCTGGTTGCCTGCAGCCGCTGCCCGGACGTCATCAGTGCGAGAGACCGCGATGGCGGCGTCGCCCTTGAAGGCGTTCGCGCTGAACTTCGTCGCGATGTTGGCGTAGTAGAGGCGCTGGCCGTTATCCCAGGAGAACGAGCCGTCCTTTGCTGGGACGGGGCCAAAGACGAGCTCGGGGTCACCGTTGGACACGAGCCCGCTCTCGTAATACAAGGGCAGGGTGCCGATGTCGCCGACGGACGGCGCGCACGGCGGGTTGGTGCCGGCAGTTGCGGGTCGGCAGGACGCATTGCGAGCGGACCACCCGGAGTAAGTCGGTTGGCTCCAGCTGCTCCCTCCGTCGAAGGAGAACTGCACACCGCTGACGCCGACGCCGGGGGTGAACGGGCAGGTCCGCGGGTCACCAGCAGCGCACCTCTCCATGTCGATGTTGTCGTTGGCGCCCGCAGCCAGCACCAGCGGCGTAACGGGGTTGACGGCCAGCCCCGGCTCGTTCTGCTTGTTGTGCGAGAAGAACGCATCATCGCTGCCGACCGTCACCTCCGTGTCTCCAGACATATGTGCCCCTGCCACGGCTGGAACCAGAGCCAGACCCAGTGCAGCGACGCCTCCAAGAAGTGCTGTTCTCAACATACGAGAACTCCCTTGCTTTTTGTGGGCGCCCCTGCTGGGTGCTCATTCGGCCACGGTAGACCCACTGTCGGTGCCCGTCCCCAGAAACCGGAAGAATATCCAAGGCCGCGTATTGGCTCCGGGGCATCTCGACGCTGCTCACCACGGTGACAGCGTTGCTCACCAACCCACGCGCTGGCGACATCGATCGGCCCCGGGAGTCCACCTGGAAGTTCTTCTGGCCTCGTTGTGCTCTGGCGCGCAGTCTTCTGGGTTGCCCATCTCCATGAAATCAAGGGCACGGCGGGGCGGCGACATCCATCGCGGACTGCCAGGGCCCACGCGGTGTGGAGATGTCGGACACCGTCAGCGTGAGTCCGGCACCCTGACCTCACCGTGCTGACAAACGCAGAAACCCAACACCCGTTTGTGAGCCCGCTGAGGTGAGCTCGACACCCAAGTGTCTGAGTCACGTCGCCGCGAGGGCTCGGGCCCGCAGCAAGCTGACCTGCGATGCTGGCCTCCTCATGCCTCTGTGACCACGATGGGATGTATATGGCCGACCCTGGGCGTTCGTTTGAGTTGATCGACGCGAGCATCGAGGACGTCCTGGCAGCTCTGCGCAGTGGAGTCATCACGTGTGTTTGGCTCACCCGGTGCTACCTGGATCGCATCGAGGCCCTCGACCGTGGCGCTGGTGGGTTGAACTCCGTCCCAGTGCTCAATGCGAACGCCATGGTCGAGGCCGCCGAATCGGACCGCCGTTGGCGGTCAGGGACTCCGCGGGCGCTCGAAGGGGTGCCGTACACGGTGAAGGATTCCTACAGTGTCGAGGGGCTCACAGTCGCGGCCGGCTCGCCTGCGTTCGAGCACCTGATCGCCAGCCAGGATGCCTTCTGCGTCGAGAAGCTGCGTGAGGCCGGGGCCGTGCTGATCGGGAAGTCCAACATGCCGCCCATGGCCGACGGCGGAATGCAGCGCGGCCTGTACGGACGGCCCGAGAGCCCCTACAACAGGAACTTCCTCGCTGCGGCCTATGCGTCCGGCTCCTCCAGCGGGTCAGGTGTGGCGACCACTGCAAACTTCGCCATGTTCGGCATGGCAGAGGAGACCGTGTCCTCGGGACGCAGCCCGGCGTCGAACAACGCTCTGTGCGCCTACACCCCTTCGTGGGGTCTCATCTCCATCCGCGGCAACTGGCCGTTGCACCCTGCACGAGATGTCGTGGTGCCCCACACCCGCTCGATGCCAGACATGCTCCGGGTTCTCGATGTGCTGGTCCAGGACGACCCGCAAACCCGAGGTGACTTCTGGCGCCACCAGCAGGTCCTGGACCTTCCCCGGCCCAGCGAGCATCGGCCACGCTCCTACCTCGAGCTGCCCGATCCGCAAGCGCTGCAGGGCAAGCGGCTCGGCGTCCCCGCGATGTTCCTGAACCAGGACGCGGGCACCCCGATCGTCACCCGTTCGTCCGTGATGGACCTGTGGAACATGGCCTGTCAGCGCCTCGAATCCCTCGGCGCCGAAGTCCTTGTCACTGATTTCCCGCTCATCGAGAGATACGAACGAGCCAGGCGCCCTGGGGTGCCGCACGTGCTCGACCAGCTCCCGGACACGTGGCGGTCCGCCGAGCAGGAGCACTTTCTGCCCCACGGCTGGGACGACTTCCTTCGCGTCAACGCAGATCCCACCTGCGGAACACTCGCCGCAGTCGACCCCGACCAGATCGCACCCCGCCACCCGGGCACGCTGCCGGACCGGTTCGACGACGAGGCCGCACGGTTCGCCAACGCCGTGGCATTCGCTCGCGAAGGTATCCCCGACCCGCGCGGACGCGAGGACTTCGCAGCCGGACTCACCGCACTGCATTTCTTGCGCAAGTCCCTCTTCGAGGACTGGCTTGCCGAACACGCACTGGATGGCATCGTCTTCCCCGCGAACGCCGATGTGGGGGCCGCGAACGCCGACGTCGACGTCCACGCCGCCAACCATGCCTGGTCGAATGGTGTGTGCTACTCTCACGGCAACGTCGCGCTCCGCCGCTTCGGCATCCCCACCGTCACGGTGGCCATGGGGGTCATGGCCGACATCGCCATGCCCCTCGGTCTCACCTTCGCGGCGGGCGCGTACGCCGACCTGGACCTCCTGCGGTTCGCCGCTGCATTCGAGGCAGGCGGCTCCGGCCCCCTGCGCCGCCCGCCCCCGACAACCCCGGCGCTCACCCTACAAAGACCACCCTGACCCGACCTCCACGAACTGAGCGCTCGGGTCAGCCCGCTGATGCTGACCTCGTGCAGGCGTCATACCACCGCGAGGGCCCTCAGCCGACCGGTGCGTCGGCTTCCAGGGCCTCGGTCAGCAGGGTGACGAGTGCCTCGAGCTGCACATCCGCTGAGGAGCCGACCTCTTCATCAGAGCCGTCGAGGGCACGAGCAGCCAGCCCTGCCTTGTCATCGATCAGCTGAGCAAGCCTGGAGTCGATCGTCTGGGCAGCGATGATTCGCCACGCGGTGACCGGCTCGGTCTGGCCGATGCGGTGCACCCGGTCGATGGCCTGCGTCTGCTCCGCCGAGGTCCACGACAGCTCGGCCAGCACCACGTTCGAGGCGACCTGCAGGTTGATCCCGACACCGGCCGCGCTCAGCGAACACACGATGACGGCTACGTCGGGGTCGGTCATGAACGCCTCAATGGCAGCCTTGCGCGCCTTCGGCGTCTGGTCCCCGCGGATCGACGAGTAGCCGACACCGCGCTTGGCGAAGGTGGCCTCCGCCGTGTCCATGACGTCCACGTGCTTGGCGAAGAACACGACCTTGCCGACGCTGCGGGCGAGCTGTCCGGCGTAGTCGGCGGCGAGTCCGGCCTTGGCCTGGCCGATCTTGCGCATCACCGTGAAGACGTTGTCGCCGGTCTTGCTCGTGCCAGCATTCTTGAGCTCGGCGGCCGCGACGCGGCGAACGAGGTCGTGGTCTATGCCCTCGCCCACGTCGAACGACTTCCGAGCAGCCTGCGACGCCGTGTAGCGCTTGACCAGACGACGGGCCAGCTCCTGCTCCGCGGCCCGGATCGAACGGCCCGCCTCGTCATCGAGCTCAACGGGCAGGTCAGCAACCCGACGAGCAGGGATGTCAGCAGCCACGTCAACCTTGCGTCGACGCACGATCCCCAGGTCGATGACGCACTTGCGCGCAGCCGTATAGAACCCGGGGTCCGACGGCGACAGGCCAGTGTCCTCAAGCGCCGCCATGAGCGCGTGCCGAGGCTTCTTGTCGTCGATCCAACCGAGGAGCTGCCAGATGGCGCGGAAGTCCTCGATGTCGTTGATGAGCGGCGTGCCCGTGAGCGCCATGAACAGCGCGTTGCTGCTGCGGTCGCGAATCTTCTCGGACAGTTCCAGGACGTGCCGCGAGCGCTGCGACGTCTTGTTCTTGATGAAGTGCGCCTCGTCGACGACCATCCCGCGGAAGCCGTGACGGCCCAGCCAGCCCACGTGACGATCGAGGATCTCGTAGTTGACGATGACGATGTCGGCGAAGCCATCGATCGTGTCGCCATCACCGTGCACCACCGTGGCGGAGCGGCGGGGAGTCCACAGAGCGGCCTCGTTGGCCCAGTTCGCCTTGACGACGTTGGGAACCACGACGAGCAGGGGGAAGGCGTTGGTGGCATCGGCAGCAAGCAGCGCCTGCGCCGTCTTGCCAAGACCCGGTTCGTCGGCGAGCAGGAACGTGCGGTGGCCTTCCGCGGCAGCCGCCACAACCTGGGCCTGGTGGTGCATGAGTTCGAGACCACGCACTCCGTGGACGACGCGCGAGGGCTCGGGCAACGGCATACAACTCGAATCGCCGCCATATTCGAAGGCGCGGAACAGCGGGTTGAGCAGTTCCCAGTTGCTGAGCCGATGCGTGGTCGGCCGACGGGCCGGCACGGCAGAAAAGTCCGGTGCGAGGAAGGGATTCGCCAACTGTCGGGAGATGACCGTCTGCGGGACCACCCGCCGCGGCTGCGGGGGCAGGTCCTCAGCAGCAACGCGCTCCGGTGCGGCCTCCGGCTCCGGCTCGAGCCCGGCACTCTTGAGCATCTCGTTCTTGAGACTCGTCGCCGCATAGGAGACAACAGCGCCCTCGGCCAACAACTCCAGCAGCGAGGTGTCGCGCGCCGCGGTCTTCGCCAGGATCGTGGCGATCCCGTCGAGCCGCGTCAGCACCGCGGTCCGCTCACCTTCGGACACCGCGGCGTCTGCCTTGATCCGCGCGCGTTCCTCGCGCAGCAGGATGGCAACAACTTGGTATGCCGTGCGCCCACTTGGGCGCACCTTGCCCCGTTGCGCGGCAGCCTCGACCTGCCGGACGGCCTTGGCCAGAACCGGGACGATGCCCTCGTTGTCGCGGGGTCGGGTCGGACGCCGATCGCGCGATGGGGTGCGCGGTGCGCCAGTGCGGCGCGGAGATCGCTGAGCCAAGCGAAACCTTCTCGTGAGTCGGACACGGCCAGGAGTGACGGCGCTGAGGTGCGCCGAGCGTGAGGCGACGCGGCCACCGAGCCAAAGGCACGGCATACCGGATCAACGCGAACGCGCACCGGGGACAGACGCCCGGGCGGCCCCTAACCGCTGAAGCGCCCCGCCAACGACGGGACATGAGACAAGAGTACGTGCTCAACGCCGCCTACGGGGTTCACGGTCACCGAATCCTTCGCGCGCGTTGCTCCGGGGTCACGCACTTGGAAGCCTAGGCACCCGCGTCGCGGGCTGCGGTGAAGGCTTGGACGCAACGACGGACGTCCCACTCGGAGTGCGCTGCTGAGAGCTGCACACGGATGCGCGCCTTGCCCTTGGGCACCACGGGGAACGAGAACGGGATGACGTAGACGCCGTCCGCGAGCATGCGATCCGCCACCTCGCTCGCCAGTCGCGCGCCGTCCTCACCAGGGAACATCACCGGTGTGATCGGGTGCGACCCCGGCAGCAGCTCGAAACCCGCCTCCGTCATCAGTTCTCGGAACAGCGATGTGTTGCGCTGCAACGTCTCTCGCGCTTCGCTCGAGGTGTCGACCAGCTCGAGCGCCTGCAGCGACCCGGCCACGACACCCGGCGCGAGGGAGTTGGAGAAGAGATAAGGACGCGAGCGCTGACGCAGCAAGTCGACGATCTCCTGGTGCGCCGCGACGTAGCCGCCGGATGCGCCACCGAGCGCCTTGCCCAGAGTCCCCGTCACGATGTCGACGCGGTCCTGCACGCCGAACAGCTCCGGCGTCCCGCGTCCGTTCGGGCCGACGAACCCGACGGCGTGAGAGTCGTCGACGAGGACCATCGCCTCGAACTCATCGGCCAGGTCGCAGATCTCGTCGAGCGGCGCATAGAACCCGTCCATCGAGAAGACTCCGTCGCTGACGATGACCTTGCGCTTGGCGCCGGCCGCGACAGCTGCCTCGAGCTGGGTGCGCAGGTCGGCCATGTCGGCGTTCTTGTAGCGATACCTCTGCGCCTTGCTCAGCCGGACCCCGTCGATGATCGACGCGTGGTTGAGCTCGTCGCTGATGATCGCGTCCTCGGCACCGAACAGCACCTCGAACACTCCCCCGTTGGCGTCGAAGCACGACGAATACAGGATCGTCGCCTCAGTCCCCAAGAACGTGCTGAGCGCCCGCTCGAGCACCGAGTGCTGCGTCTGCGTGCCACAGATGAACCGCACCGACGCCATCCCGAAACCCCACTCATCGAGCGCCTTCTTGGACGCCTCGACAACGTCGGGGTGGTCGGCAAAACCGAGGTAGTTGTTGGCGCAGAAGTTCAGCGCCTCGCCACCGCTCGTGCCCACGTGCGAGGACTGCGGAGTCGTGAGTTCGCGCTCGCGCTTGAAGAGGCCGGCCGCCTCGATCTCGGCCAACGTCGCAGCGAGCTCGGCCTTCACAGATCCGTACACGGCATACCTCTCGATTGTTCTTTCGTTCGCAGACGACAGTCAGCGTATGCCGTCCGGTCGAGGCGGTGACTCATGACGGGGTGCAGTGCGCACCCGGAAGGAAGCCCTGCGCCACACCGGCGCAGGGAAACGCTCCACGCCGCGCATGCGGCCCACGAGCCCTTGTGAAACAGCCAACTCCACCGGGGGGGGTGCCACTGAGCAAACTCTTCAATCCAATGACGGACCCCTCCGTGGCAGTTGCCGCGCTTGGCTTCGGCCCTGCGGGTCGAGAGTCAGTCAAAGATGGCTTGGGTGAGGGCGTGCCACGTGCGGGGTCCGACGACGCCGTCGCTGGGCGGCGCGAACATCGACTGGTAGTCATGGACGGCGGTCTCGGTCAGTGGGCCGAACGCCCCGTCAACCGTGAGCCCACCCGGCACCAAGGTCTGCACGGCCTTGACCGCCTCGCCGTGATCCCCCGGCCGGACGGTCACGATGAGAGCAGGCCAGTCGAGCTGACCCAGGGTCGAGCTGATGTAGGTCGCTCGCAACGTCTGCTGGAACGCATTCACCGCCGCGCCACTCGCCGGTCCGAAGCTGCCGTCAGCCGCAATCGCATAACCCTTGCCCCGCAGCAAGTGCTGGGCCGCAAGGACCCGCCAGTTGGTGTGCTGCGTGGCTCCGGGCCGAACCAATGGCCAGAGGTCTGGGCCGCCAGGGGCGAAGTTGCTGAGGAAGGACCAGGCCTCCTCCCCCGCGGCTCCGTCCTGTCCCAAGCCCCAAGCACGTTGCAAATCGCTCACCCGCTGAGCCGTGGTCGGACCGTAGGACCCGTCGACGACCAGCGGGTCCAAGCCGGGTGAGGAGACGAGCCCGAACTGCTGGACGGCGCGGACCGCATCTCCGCTCGAACCGCTGTGCGTGGCGATGACGAGTTTGGCCCAGGTCACGGACCCGACGACACCATCGACCGGCACACCCGCAGCCGTCTGGAAGGACGTCACTGCCGTCTGGGTCGCGGATCCGAAGGACCCGTCTGCCGCCACGGCGTGGCCGTGCGCCCGAAGGAGGTATTGGATCCCCTTCACCGCCGCTGATGTTGCACCCGATCCGGCAGTTCTCCACGGTCTGATGTTCACTGCACTCTCCCGCCTCATGACCCCCACTGGCTGAGGGATCCACACAGAAGGAGGACGTTGCCTCTTGCCAGATACCTGAGTCTTCGAACGGCCGACGTATTGCCCGTCCGCGCGGCGCGAAACACGGATGCGCTACGACCGACCGGGTGAGCAGCCCGACGACGAGCTCGATGGGCACAGTCTCCTGGCCTTGGGTAGCGTCAAGGCATGCTGACCACGGGGAACTCCATGACGAAGACCATGTCCATCCTTGCCGGCACTGCACTGGCTCTCACGCTCAGCGCGTGCGGCTCGGAGAAGGCCAGTGACACGAGCTCGGGCTCTGGCTCGGGCCCTGTCTCGAGCACAACGCCCGCAACGGCGCCCTCCCCTGCACCCTCGGGCTCGGCCACCAACCAAGGCATCATTCCCGACGATGTGTGGGCGGGCACCTTCAAGAAGGCGATTCCGCCGCTCGCCGACGTGCCCAATGATGAGCTGGTCGCGGCCGGCAAGAAGCTCTGCGCCGACTTCACCGCCGCACCGACCGCAGCGACCGCCAAGGCGGGCATCGCTGCGGCGCGAACCACGTGGAAGCTCGACTCGGTCCAGGCCAACATCTGGACCGGAGGCGCCATCGCCCGCTTCTGCAACGACCAGGGCACCGCGTTCCTGACGGCTTCGATCGGCTGACACCAGGCACGTGGACTTCGCCACGAGAGTGTGACGGCTTCGCCCTGCCTCGTGCGTCGTGCTTCGTGCTTCGTGCTTCGTGGCAGCCGTCGTTGTCCGGAAGCACGACGCAAGACGCCAGTACCGGACACGTGGACCTTCGGAGCGTCAGCTCCAGTCGAGCACGACCTTGCCGCACTCACCCGAGCGGGCAATGGCGAAGCCCTTGGCCCACTCCTCCGCCGGGAAGCGGTGGGTGATGACGGACTGCACCGACTCACGCAGCTCCGCGCTGGTCGCGAGCATCGCGCCCATGAGGTACCAGGTCTCGAACATCTCGCGCCCATAGATCCCGCGGATGGTGATCATGTGCGTGATGACGCGGCCCCAATCGATCGGGTAGGGGTCCTTGGGCAGCCCGAGCATGGCGACGCGGGCCCCATGGTTGAGGTTGGCGAGCATGTCCTCGACGGCCTTGGGAGCGCCGGACATCTCGAGGCCGATGTCGAAGCCCTCGAGCATGCCGAGCTGCTTCTGTGCCCAGGCAAGGTCCTCACCCCG
Source organism: Knoellia sp. (assembly GCA_039917755.1). Taxonomy (GTDB): domain Bacteria; phylum Actinomycetota; class Actinomycetes; order Actinomycetales; family Dermatophilaceae; genus Knoellia. The sequence continues at coordinate 13,815 of JBDSIV010000011.1, forward strand.
GGCGACGTTGACGCAGAGGTCTGCGCCGGCGCCCTTGGCGAGCTCGAGCCGGGCATTGCTCATGTCGGTGACGGCGATGCGGCGGGCACCGGCGTGCCGGGCGATCGCGACCGCCATGACACCGATCGGTCCGGCACCAGTCACGACGACGTCCTCGCCGACCACCGGCCACTGCAGCGTCGTGTGCGTCGCGTTGCCGAGCGGGTCAAAGATGGCGCCGAGGTCGGGGTCAAGATCAGCGGGCTGGACCCAGGCGTTGGTGGCCGGGATGACGACGTAATCAGCGAACGCACCATCGCGATTCACGCCCACTCCAACGGTGTTGATGCACAGGTGGCGGCGACCCGCTCGGCAGTTGCGACAGTTCCCGCAGACGAGGTGGCCCTCGCCGGAGACCCTGTCTCCGACCGAGATGTGGTCGACGAGGTCACCGACCTCGACGACTTCGCCATAGAACTCGTGCCCGATCGTCATGGGCGTCTTGACGACTGACGCCGCCCAGTCGTCCCACTGCTCGAGGTGGAGATCGGTCCCGCAGAGCCCCGCCCGCAGGACGCGGATCTTGACGTCCGAGTCTCCACATGTGGGTTCGGGGACGTCGATGAGCTGGAGGCCAGGTCCGGCTTCGGTCTTCACGAGTGCTCGCACGAGCCCCATCATGCCCGCCCCTTGCAAGGCTAACGCAGTTAGCCGTATCGTCGGCTAACAGCGTTAGCCCACGTTGCCGCACCCACCAGGAGACTTCCCATGCAGAAGGAGATCGTCATCCTCGCCACCACCGTCGCCCTCCTCCCCATCGCCGCCGTTGCTCTGCATCGCGAGCAGCGCGTTGAGCGCTCCGTCGACATCGCCGCCCCCGCCGAAGACGTGTGGGCCACCCTGACAGACTTCGCGGCCTACCCGCAGTGGAACCCGTTCATCCCCGAGATCAGCGGCACGCCCGCCCAAGGCGAGAAACTCCGAGTCCGCATCACGCCCGGCGATGGCGACATGACCTTCACCCCCACCGTCCTCGCCGCAGAACCGCGCCGTGAGCTGCGCTGGCTCGGTCGCGTCCTCCTGCCCGGCCTCCTCGACGGCACACACTCCTTCACCCTGACCACCATCCCCGGCGGCGTCCGCCTCGCCCAGAGTGAGACCTTCACGGGAGTCCTCGTGCCGTTTGTCGGCGGAGCCATCGACGCCGGCGACGACTTCGACGCCATGAACGAAGCCCTCCGGGACCGGGTCGAGAGCACCGCTGGCATCGCCCGATGACCTGTCCCGAGGAGCTCGACCCGGCGCGCTTCCTCACGCCGCGAGCGCGCCAGGTGCTCGACGCCGCCCGCACCGTGCTGGAGCGGCAGGGCTGGGATGCGCTCACCATGCGGAGTCTTGCCGACGAGCTCGGCATTGCCGCACCCTCGCTCTACAAGCACTTCACGAGCAAGGACGCACTCAAGGCCCAGCTCGTGGCACTGGCCCTCAAGGAGAGCGGCGAGGCGCTACGCCCGGTCACGACGGTGGCAAAACTGGTGCGGCGCTATCGCGAGGGCGCGACCGCAAACCCTGAGCTCTATCGCCTCTCGACGTCCGGCGCCCTCGACCGGGCCGCCCTTCCCCCCGGCCTCGAGGAATGGTCCGGAACTCCATTCTTCGAGGCCACGGGTGATCCGCACCGCGCGCAGGCCCTGTGGGCCGCCCTCCACGGCATGGTGATCCTCGAGCTGGACGGTCGATTCCCCACCGGCACAGCACCCGAGAGCACATGGCGCGAGATCGTCCGTCACTTCAACTGATTCCACTCAGCACGGTCGCCGCTCAGCGCTGACGCAGGTCCTTGCCAAAGCACCGCACGAGCTCGGACTCGGCGTAGTGGCCGAACGGAGCCACCGGCTCATACCCCGCCGACTCATAGAGACCAATGGCCTCGGGCTGCACGAGCCCGGTCTCGAGGACCAGCCGCTCCACCCCCTCGGACCATGCGCTGGCCTCCAGGAAGGCGAGCACGCGGCTCGCATGACCGCGTCCACGAGCCCGCGCCGGCACAAACATCCGCTTGACTTCGGCCACCCGGTCGCCGTCGAAGCGGTCACTGAGGTCGGGGCGCCAGCGCCACCCACCCATCGCCACTGGCTCGCCGTCCACGAGGTCATCAACGCCGAGGACGAAGTGCCCTCTGGGAGAGGCGAACTCGCGTGGATCGACGGGCGACTCGTCAGGCGTGCCATAGATGACGACGTAGTGCGCCTGCACCTCGGCGACCAACTCCTGCACCCGCGGATCGACGAACGGCACCTCAACGAGCGTCAGCACCGGATCATCCTGCCGCAGCCGCCAGACCCGGAACAACCCCACCACGGCGTATGCCGTCCGCTGACCGCTCACCGCGCCTCACCTACCGCTCATCGTTGGTGCGTTCGCCACCGAACGAAGGTGCGAGCCCACCCGGCGCGACGTGCGCCGAGAGGCGTGCACACGGCATACCCGAACCTCGACAGTGAGGGGTGACCCGGACCACAACCGGGACCGACCACTGGAGGTGCACCCGTGAGCAACGAAGCTCGCACCCGCAGCGACGAGGATCCCTACGTCGCCATGCAAGCCACCGACGAGTTCCAGGAACTGCGCCGCAAGTTCCGAGGATTCGTCTTCCCGATGACGGCGTTCTTCCTCATCTGGTACTTCGCCTATGTCCTGCTGTCGATCTTTGCGCCGGGCTTCATGAGCATCAAGGTCTTCGGCAGCGTCAACCTCGGGCTGCTCTTCGGCCTCGGCCAGTTCGTCACGACCTTCGCCATCACCTTCATCTATGCCCGGTGGGCCAACCGCGAACTTGACCCCCTGGCTGACGCCCTGGGTGCTCGACTCGACGGCGACAAGGAGCACTGAGCCATGACCTCCCTCATCCCCACGCTCCCCAACGAGGCCGCCACCTCCGTGGGCTCCCCCGCCCTCAACATCTCGATCTTCGTCGGGTTCGTCCTCATCACCCTCGTCGTCATCATCAAGATGGCGAGCGGCAAGAAGAGCGCTGGCGAGTTCTACACCGCCAGTGGCGCCTTCACCGGCCGCCAGAACGGTGTTGCCATCGCTGGTGACTACCTCTCTGCCGCAAGCTTCCTCGGCATCGCCGGCGCCATCGCCCTGCAGGGTTATGACGGCTTTCTCTACTCGATCGGTTTCCTTGTCGCGTGGCTCGTCGCGCTCCTGCTCGTCGCCGAACTCATGCGCAACACCGGGCGCCTGACGATGGCCGACGTGCTGTCCTACCGGCTCAAGCAGCGGCCTGTTCGCATCGCCACCGCCGTCTCCGTGCTGTGCGTGTCGTTCTTCTACCTGCTCGCTCAGATGGCCGGCGCCGGTGGCCTCGTGTCGCTGCTGCTCGGAGTGTCTGGCGACATGGCCCAGAACCTCGTCATCGCACTCGTCGGCATCGTCATGATCACCTATGTCCTCATCGGCGGCATGCGTGGCACGACCTGGGTGCAGATCATCAAGGCCCTCCTCCTCATCGCGGCCACGGCGATCATGACCGTCTGGGTGCTGGGCAAGTACGGCTTCAACCTCTCGAGCCTCATGAACGCCGCCGTCGACAAGAACCCCAAGATCGGCGACAAGCTGCTTGAGCCGGGCGTGAAGTACGGCAAGTCAATGACGACCAAGATCGACTTCATCTCGCTGTCGCTCGCTCTCGTCCTCGGCACCGCCGGCCTCCCCCACGTGCTGCAACGCTTCTACACCGTTCCGACGAGCAAGCAGGCACGCAAGTCGGTCGAGTGGGCCATCTGGCTGATCGGTGGGTTCTACCTGCTCACCCTCGTCGTGGGCTACGGCGCTGGCGCCCTCGTGGGTTCGAGCGAGATCAGCGCGGCACCGGGCAAGGCCAACTCGGCTGCACCCCTGCTCGCGTTCCACCTTGGTGGCAGTCCATTCCTCGGCATCGTCTCGGGTATTGCGTTCGCCACGATCCTCGCGGTCGTCGCCGGACTGACAATCACGGCCTCGGCCACCTACGCGCATGACATCTACAAGGAGGTCATCAAACGCGGCAACACGACGTCCGACCAAGAAGTTCGGGTTGCTCGCATGTCGGCGATCGCCATTGGCGTCGTCGCCATCCTCGGTGGCATGTTCGCCAAGAGCCAGAACATCGCCTTCCTCGTGGCGCTGGCCTTCGCGATCGCGGCCTCGGCCAACCTCCCGACGATCCTCTACTCGCTGTTCTGGAAGCGCTTCAACACCCAGGGCGCACTGTGGTCGATCTATGGCGGTCTCATCTCGACGATCGGTCTGATCATCTTCAGCCCGGTCGTGTCGGGCAAGCCTGCAGACCCCAAGACCGGCCTCAGCCCGTCGATGATCACCAACCCGGACATCGACTTCTCGTGGTTCCCGCTCGACAACCCCGGGCTCGTGACGATCCCGCTGTCCTTCTTCCTGGGCTGGCTCGGCACGGTCATGAGCAAGGAGCACAACGCGCAGAAGTACGCCGAAATGGAGGTGCGCAGCCTCACCGGTCACGGTGTGGCCAAGGCACTCGAGCACTGACGCTCAGTTCACGCGTCCCAACTTTTGCGCCCCATGAGGGATAGTGGCGGGTCCGGAGGGTTCATTACCCTCCGCACCCGCCACTATCCCTCCGTCGCTCCCCCCCTGTATCTGGCCGTGCCCTGGCGTCTCCTTGTGTGTCAACCGGACTGGACGAATACGCGTCTTCTCGGTATACCCACCCACCAGGAGGACGCCATGAACCGCACCACCCTTCGCCGCAGCGCCGCAGCCCTCGCACTCGGACTCGCCGCCGCCACCGCTCCCGCCGCCATCGGCGCATCCACCGCATCGGCCGCCCCTTATTGCGGCATCACCTGGGGATCTCTTGCCAAGTCCTCGACCACCATGAAGGCCACCTCGGTGAAGACCGTCCGGGCCGGACGCCATGACTGCTACGACCGACTCGTCATCGACCAGAAGGGCCCGGCGACCGGCTACGACGTGCGCTACGTCTCGCAGGTCACCTCGGACGGCTCGGGCTTCGTGGTCCCCGTCACCGGTGGCGCCAAGCTCCAGGTCGTCACCCGGGCCTCGCGCAACACGACGGCGCCGGCAATGCCAAGCGTCGCCGGCTACACGACGTTCCGACAGGTCAAGTGGGCCGGCTCATTCGAGGGCCAGTCGACCCTCGCCCTCGGCGTGCGGGCACGACTTCCGTTCCGCGCCTTCACGCTCAACGACGCGGCGACCGGCACGAGCCGCCTCGTCATCGACGTCGCCCATCAGTGGTGATGCTCCCGACCCCAGCGTCGAGGTAGTACGCAACGCCGAGCCCGGTCGACTGGGCTCGGCGTTTCGTACTATCTCGACGTCACCATCACGGGGTGACGGCCTCAGCTCGCAGCTTCGCGGCCAGGTCATCGTCGACCTCCTCAAAGAACGAGCCGACGACATCCTCGAGTTCGTCGATGCCCTCGGCGCAGAACAGCACCGGCTGATAGGCCGTGATGTCGTAGTTCAACGTCCCCATGTCGACCAGGTCCAACGCCCGGTGCTCCATGTGCGCGAACTCATCCATCTCGCCATAGCTGGACAGGATGCCAGCGCCATAGGCCTTCACCTCGCCGTGCTCGCGCATGATCCCGAACTCCATCGAGAACCAGAACACGTCGGCGATGAACTTCATCGCATCGTCGGTCTCGACCCGCAGCGACGCCTTGCCGGCGGCCTCAGTGATCCGCGCGAATCGCGGTGAGGCGAGCTGGTTCCCGTGCCCGATGACCTCGTGGATGATGTCTGGCTCGGGGGTGTAGAGCGGCTGGCTGCCATAACGGAGGTACTGCGTCGAGTTGAAGGTCTTGGCTCCGAGGTCGCCATAGAAGTCGCGCAGCGGCACGAGCCCCGGCGCGGCGATGTAGGACCAGCCGGTGATCGGTTCAAGCCGCTGGCTCACCTCGTGCAGTTGCGGCACGTGCTCGGTGGGCAGGCGCAGAGCGTGCTTCGCCGCGAGGTACTCACTGTGCGCGTACTTCTCATGCTTGGGTGCGAGTTCGTGGCTGACCGTCCGCCAGATCGCGTGCTCGGCCTCTGTGTAGGTGATCCGTGGGATCGGCTCACCCCGCGTCCAGGACAGGGCGGCGTCGGCGATCTCGCCGCGACGGGCCATGTAGGCGGGGTCGTTGCGCCCCGGGTGATTCTCGCTCAGGTGGACCTCAACGGTCCCATCCTCGCGCCGGGTCACGGGTGAATACAGCTGGCCTTCGACAAACATGGCCCACCTCCTTGTGGTCGTGTTGGTCTCAGCGAACCATCCGACCCCGCAAACCGACACCGTTGCCGAAAACGCTGGGCACAGAGTGCACGTTCAGACTCCCTCCAGGCACGGCATACCTGGCATTTTGTGCAGAAAACCCGGAACCGGGTATGCCGTTCGTCCAAGACGTGCGGGTCAGCTCGCCTTGGTGCGCTGGCGCTTGAGGATCTGGGCGGCCACGACCAGGGCAATGGCGAGAGCGACGGCGAGCCAGATCCACGACGTGTAGGTGCGGGCGGCAGCCTCGGCCACCTCGAGTCCACGGTGGCGCACGCTTTCGACGAAGCCGCTGCCCACGGTTTTGGCCGCCTCGGACGGCTTGGCGAGCCCCCCGGGCGGCACCTTGGCGAACCCAGCCTGCAGGCTGACCGAGATCACGACGGCGACGAGCCACGTGGTCACCACCCGGACAACCGCGAGGACGGTGGGCGCAACCCGGTCGGCAGTGGCTGCCCAGAACGGCAGCGCCACGGCCACTGCAAGGAGGAGCCCGCGGGACCACATGGCCGGCGACAGCCCCGCTACGAGGGCAAGGAACGCTGCCGCGGCGACGACGCCGTGGCGGGCGCGCGACCCGACAGCGAGCCCGATCAGCATCGCGAGACCGGCCAACGCAGCGAGAACGGGCCGCTCCCCCGCCGCAAAGGTGACGTCTCCTTCACTGAGAACCCACGCAATCGCGGTGAGTCCGGCAGCGATCCCGAACCGTGGCCACGCCGACGCCACGAGGGCCGACACGAGAGCAGCCGCGACCAGCACCCCCAGAAACACCGCGTCGCCCGGGCGAGGGCCCGCACCGCCGGAGTTCAACGAGAACGGCAGATGCATCCACGGCGCACGCCCGCCAAAACCAGTCGGCCACCAGAGAAGTGCCGCGAGAACCATGCCGACAAGCGGCAACACCCGCAGACCGAGCGCCCTCCAGTCGCGGGTGGTCGAGGGAGTTTTGGTGGCCCTGCTGGCAGCGGCGTCAGCCCTGACGTCGGCGCGTGTCTGTGCTTCGCCCATGAGAAGTGAGGTTACTGCGGGTCGGCGAACGGCAGGCAAGGGTGTGCCGCTTGTCGCACCGTCCATCGCAGGTCACCTGCCTCCCAGCGACAAGGAGCGGACCCACTGTTGATGCGGGAGCCCGGACACGGTTGCATGGACTCGAAGCGGTGTTGCGCATCACACAGTTCCCGATGACGAGGAGACCCGAAGTGACCGACGACAACCTGTCCAGCCACCTGGCCGAGCTGGATCTCTCCCCCAGCGAGGACATCAAGGCCCACGCCATTGGCACCCAGGACCTCTATGCCGAGGCCGACGCCGACTACGAGGCCTTCTGGGCGCGCCAGGCTCGCGAGCGCCTCACCTGGAGCAAGGACTTCGACCAGACCCTCGACTGGGGCGAAGCCCCCTTCGCCAGATGGTTCGTCGGTGGCGAACTCAACGTGGCGCACAACTGTGTCGACCGCCACGTCGAAGCCGGCAACGGCGACCGCGTCGCCATCCACTTCGAGAGCGAAGGCGGAGAAACGCGGGCGATCACGTATGCCGACCTGCTGGCTGACGTGTGCCGCGCGGCGAACGCTCTCATCGAGCTGGGCGTCACGAAGGGTGACCGAGTCGCGATCTATCTTCCGATGATCCCGGAGGCCATCGCGACGATGCTCGCGTGCGCCCGATTGGGTGCACCCCACTCGGTGATCTTCGGTGGCTTCTCGGCCGAGGCCTTGCGCACTCGCATCAACGACGCCGAGGCCAAGGTCGTCGTCACGGCCGATGGCCAGTGGCGTCGCGGCAAGCCCGCTCCTCTCAAGCCGGCTGTGGACGAGGCGCTCGCAGGTGGCGACACCCCCGTGGAGAAGGTGCTCGTTGTCAAGCGCACCGAGTCCGAGGTCGAGTGGACCGAGGGTCGCGACGTCTGGTGGCACGACCTCGTCGACGGCCAGAGCCCCGAGCACACGGCTGAGCCGATGGACTCCGAGCATCCCCTCTTCATCCTCTACACATCGGGCACCACCGGACAGCCGAAGGGCATCTTCCACACCACGGGCGGCTACCTCACGCAGAACGCGTACACGAATGCCGTGGTCCACGACCTCCACCCGGAGTCCGACGTCTATTGGTGCACCGCCGACATCGGCTGGGTGACCGGCCACTCCTACATCGTCTACGGGCCGCTCGCCAACGGTGCGACGCAGGTGCTCTACGAAGGCACACCGGACACCCCGCACCAGGGCCGCTGGTGGGAGATCATTGAGAAGTACAAGGTCTCGATCCTCTACACCGCGCCCACCGCGATCCGCACCTTCATGAAGTGGGGCGATGACATTCCCGCGAAGTTCGACCTGTCCTCGATCCGCATCCTGGGCTCGGTCGGTGAGCCGATCAACCCCGAGGCCTGGCTCTGGTACCGCAAGAACATCGGCGGCGACAAGGCCCCGATCGTCGACACCTGGTGGCAGACCGAGACGGGCGCCATCATGATCAGCCCGTTGCCCGGCGTGACCACGCTCGAGCCCGGCTCCGCGCAGCGCCCGATCCCCGGCGTCAGCGCCGAGATCCTTGACGACGAGGGTCAGCCCTTCACCGAGGACGACAAGGTCGGCTATCTCGTCCTGACCAAGCCGTGGCCCTCCATGCTGCGTGGCATCTGGGGCGACCCGGAGCGCTACAAAGAGACCTACTGGAGCCGCTTCGGACCGAAGTACTACTTCGCCGGCGACGGTGCCAAGTACGACGAGAACGGCAACATCTGGCTCCTTGGCCGCGTCGACGACGTCATGAACGTCTCGGGCCACCGCCTGTCCACGACCGAGATCGAGTCGGCCCTGGTGTCGCACCCGTCGGTTGCCGAGGCAGCGGTCGTTGGTGCGTCGGACGAGACGACCGGTCAGGCCGTCGTCGCCTTCGTCATCCTGCGCGGAGGATCGGTGGACAACGGTGACGAGACCGTCCAACAGTTGCGCAACCACGTCGCCAAGGAGATTGGCCCGATCGCCAAACCGCGCCAGATCATGGTCGTGCAGGAACTGCCCAAGACCCGCTCGGGCAAGATCATGCGGCGTCTGCTCAAGGATGTCGCCGAGAACCGCGAGGTCGGCGACGTGACGACGCTGGCCGACAGCTCGGTCATGAACCTCATCCAGCAGGGCCTGTCCAAGGACTCCTCCGACTGACCCCACACCCCCCCCCGACTTATTGCCCATTTGGCGAGTTCCACATCGCCACTCATTGCCCGCTCGGCCATGCCGAACGGGGAATGAGTAGGGTGGCGGCACCGTCGCTTCGAGGAGCCGGTCCACCAAGGCGGGCTTGTCGACAGTTCAGAAGATGGCCCGTATGCCGTGTGGGCGTGCGGCGCCATGTCGCGCACCCAGCCCCAGCAGCCGCCCGGCCCGTGCGACCAACACGCGTTCCCCACGCGAGCGATGCGCGGGCACCCGCGCCATCGGCTCGATCACGTCCTTGCCAACCAAGGGGGGCCACGGGTGGCGGCCACACGGCATACCGCCGATTGTTCACCGATTGTTGGGTGCACCGGAACAGGTCGCAACCGCCGTAGAATGGACGACGGTGCGCCGGGAAGTCTGGTCGGCAACTTTGTCGCCGACCCCGAAAGGCCCCGATGATCTCCCCCCGGCACCGCGACCGCCTCTTCCGCCGTCCCACATGGTCCGAAGCGCAACTGGTCACCAAGGCACTGCGCACGGAGACCGTCGGTGGAGCGATCCTGCTCGCCGCGGCCATTGCCGCTCTTGTGTGGGCGAACTCGCCCTGGCGTGATGCCTATGCCGCGTTGCGGGACGTGCGTGTCGGCTACGCCGCGTGGCACCTGGATCTGACGCTTGGGCAGTGGGCCGCCGACGGACTTCTGGCGATCTTCTTCTTTGTCGCGGGCCTCGAGCTCAAACGCGAGTTCCTCGTGGGCGATTTGCGCACTCCCGCGAAGGCGGCGGTCCCCGTCATCGCGGCAGCTGCCGGTGTGGCTGTGCCCGCCATCTTCTTCGCCGTGACCGTGCTGGTGGCGGGCGACGTCGAGGGGCTGCGTGGCTGGGCCATCCCAACGGCTACCGACATCGCCTTTGCCCTGGCCGTCCTTGCCGTCATCGGCTCAAATCTCCCATCGGGCCTGCGCTCGTTCCTGCTGACCCTCGCCGTCGTTGACGACCTCATCGCGATCACAATCATCGCGGTCTTCTACACATCCGGGCTCGACGTCACCGCCCTGCTCCTGGCGCTCGTGCCGCTGGGGATGTTCGCGTTCCTCGTGCAACGTCGAATCGTCGTCTGGTGGGTGCTCCTTCCGCTGGCCGTGGTCACGTGGGCGCTCGTCCACACCTCGGGGATCCACGCCACTGTGGCCGGTGTGCTGCTCGGCCTCGTAGTGCCGGTGAAGGCCCGTGCGAGCGTTCCCCAGATCTCGACCTTGTCCGCCGAGACCGACGTCGCCCAACGGCTCGAGCACCGGCTCCGGCCGTTGTCCGCAGGCATTGCCGTGCCCGTCTTTGCCTTCTTTGCATCGGGAGTGACGATGGTCGGGGGTGGTGCCAGCGGGGCGCTGCGTGATCCGGTCGCCATCGGCATCGTCATCGCGCTCATCGGCGGCAAGCTCGTCGGGGTGTTCGGCAGCACCTTCATCATGGCCCGATTCACCCGGGCCGAGCTCGACGACGACCTTTCCTGGAGTGACGTCCTTGGGCTGTCACTGCTCACCGGGGTCGGCTTCACCGTCTCGTTGCTCGTGGGCGAGCTGGCGTTCGGCCCCGGGTCCCCGCGCGATGAGCACGCCAAGCTGGCGGTCATCGTTGGCTCCGTCCTGGCAGCGATTCTCGCCTCGATCGTCCTGCGGCGACGCAATGCCGTCTATCGCAGGATCCAGCAGCAGGACACAGTCGACGGTGACGCGGACGGCGTGCCCGACGCGTTCCAGGACCGCTGGCGCATGGACGCGTCACATCGCAACGACACCAATGGGTAGGGTCGGCACAGTCGCTTTGACCCCTCACGACCTGCGAAGGTGAGCAGCATGACAACCGAAACCGGACCCGAGCGCACCATCGGCCAACTCGTCGCCGATGCCACGCACGACGTGCAGGGCATTGTCCGCAGCGAGATCTCCCTGGCGAAGGCCGAGATGTCTTCGGGCGCCAAGGTCATGGGCAAGGGCGCCGCCCTGTTGGGCGCGGCCGCATTCATGGGGCTGCTTGGACTGATCTTCCTGTTCCACACGCTCGCTCGTGTCATCGCCGAGTGGCTGCCCGTGTGGGCCGGCTACGGCATCGTCACCCTCATCCTCTTCATCGTGGCGGGTGTGCTGGGGCTGCTCGGCAAGAACGCTCTGGCCAAGGCCAAGCCTTCGCCCAAGCGCGCCATCGCCGAGGCCCAGCAGACGATCGCCACCCTCAAGGGCTGACCCAGCTCCCCCTCACCTCGGGGTGTCAGGTGCGGTTGCGCATCCAGTCGGACAAGACGTGCTCGGGGATGGGACGCTCGACCTTCGGGTCCCAAGGCTGCGCCAGGTCGGCCAGATCCAAGACTGCACTCAGCAGCATTGCGGTGAACCCCCACACGAACAGCCCGCCCGCTTCGAAGCCGGGCCCGCTGTAGCCCGACGGGTGCGCCACCGTGAACCGTCGAGCAGGATCCACCAGCTCCGCGACCGGCACGCGCTCGGCTCGCTCCACCTCAGCCGGATCGACGACCCGCACTTCACCGGGCGTGGGCCACCACGCGAGCACGGGAGTCACCGAATTGCCGCTGGGGCTGAGGAACAAGGGCGGCATTGTTCCGACGACGTCGACGCTTGCCGGATCGACGCCGACCTCCTCCTGAGTCTCCCGCAGCGCCGCGGCCACAGGACCAGCATCGGTCAGGTCGACCCCACCCCCGGGGAACGACACCTGACCGGGGTGCGCCCGCAAGTCGCGGGACCGGGCGGTCAGCACGACATCGACACCTCCGTCCGAGGACGGGGCAAAGAGCATGAGCACGGCCGACACTCGCTCAGGGTCCTCCGGCGGAGCGAACGCCGCAAAATACGCCGGAAGCTCCTGCTCGACGGCGGTGAGCACCCGGGCCATCCACTCGGGGCGAGGTGCGCCAGCGCTCACGCGGACTCCATCCCGGGCGTCCTTGGCGCCTGCGCCTCCCGCGCCTCCCGCGCCTCCCGCGCCTCCCGCGCCTCCCGCGCCTCCGGCTGCGCGAGCTTCTCCCAGGGCAGCAGCCCCGGCGGCGGGTCGGGCAGCTGGGCGCCAGGAGCAAGTTCGTACTTGAGCAGCGTGAGCGCCGTCGCCCTGTCGGTCTCACCCACGCCATAAGAGGGGCACCACTGCGACACCGGGCACGCCCCACACGCGGGCCGGCGCGCGTGACACGTCCGCCGCCCGTGGAAGATCAGCACGTGGCTGAGCATGACCCAGTCCTTGCGTGGGAACAGCGCCCCGATGGCGTGCTCCACCTTGACCGGGTCGGTCTCGTCGGTCCAGCCGAAGCGACGCGCCAGCCGGCCGAAGTGGGTGTCGACCGTGATGCCCGGAACCCCGAACGCGTTGCCGAGCACGACGTTGGCCGTCTTGCGTCCCACTCCAGGCAGAGTCACCAGGTCCTTCAGTCGCGTCGGCACCTCACCCCCGAAGCGGTCCACGAGCGCCTGACTCAACGTGATGACCGAGTTGGTCTTGGCCCGGAAAAAGCCCGTCGGCTTGAGTACGGCCTCCATCTCGGCACGGTCAGCGGCCGCGAGCGCCTCAGCCGTGGGCCAGCGGGTGAACAGGGTCGGCGTCACCTTGTTGACCGTGACATCGGTGGTCTGCGCCGAGAGCACGGTGGCCACCAGCAGTTGGAGCGGTGTCTCGAAGTCGAGCTCTGCGTGCGCATAGGGGTAGCGATCAACGAGCGTCCGATAGATCTTGCGGGCCCGGCGGGTGCGCGCGACAGGTGACTCAGCGGCATACGAAGCAGTGGTGGCAGGCACGCAGTCACCCTACGGCGCGGCGCTACGACGACCGGACCACGGCAGCACCCCCCGCCACCCCCACGGCTCATGTCAGACTGTGGCCGTGAATCACGACGTCGTGCGCCAAGCCCCGCTCTTCGCGGCCCTCGATGACGAGGCCGCCGACAGCCTGATTGCGTCCATGACGCCTCAGCACATGGAGCGAGGTGACGTGCTGTTCCATGAGGGTGACGCCGGCGATCGCCTCTATGTGATCGGCGAAGGCAAGATCAAGCTCGGGCGTTCCTCCCCCGATGGCCGCGAGAACCTCCTCGCCATCCTGGGCCCCGGCGAGATGTTCGGTGAGCTGAGCCTGTTCGATCCGGGTGCGCGCACCGCCACGGCGACCGCCGTGGCCGAGACCCAGATCGTCGGGCTCACCCACGAGCAGCTCAAGTCCTTCCTCGCGGAGCGACCCACCGTCGCCACCACCTTGCTCGCTGCGCTGGCCCAACGCCTCCGCCGCACCAACGAGTCCCTTGCCGACCTCGTCTTCACCGACGTCCCAGGGCGTGTCGCCAAGGCCCTCATCGATCTCGCTGGCCGCTTCGGTCGCCCGGTCGACGGTGGCGTCATGGTGAGCCACGACCTCACCCAGGAGGAGCTTGCCCAGCTCGTCGGCGCCTCCCGCGAGACGGTCAACAAGGCGCTCGCGGACTTTGCGACTCGGGGTTGGCTCAAGCTCGAGGCCCGCGCCGTGCTCGTCCAGGACATGGAGCGACTCCAGCGCCGCGCCCGCTGACCTTCAGCTCACCCGCAGATAGTCCAGTTGGGCGCGGATGCTCATCCGCGCCGCCGGCCACACCTCGCGCGGCACGTCCGCATACACCCGTGCCAGCACGCCCTCGACGGGGTCTGCTTCCTGCGCCGCGCCGTCACTGAGTGCTTGGCGCACCTGCTCGAGCCGCTGCTTGCGGTGGGTGCGATAGAACGCGACCATCGCTGACGCATCGGGAACGACGGGGCCGTGGCCCGGGAGGATGGCGCTCACCTGACCGTTGCCCGTCAGGTCCGCGAGGCGTTCCAACGACGTCAGGTATGCCGCCAGCTCACCATCCGGGTACGCGACCACCGTGGTGCCCCGGCCGAGAACGGTGTCGCCGGTGAGCAGGGCATGGTCGGCCTCGAGGGCAAAAGACACCGAGTCGCTGGTGTGGCCGGGGGTGGCGACAACCCGAACCTCGAGGGCCCCTGCGCGCAACACGTCACCGTCGACCAAATCATGGTGGCCGCGTCCGACCGCGCGGATCGGGCTGCCGGTGAGCTCGGCGAAGCGCGGGGCCGCCTCGGAGTGGTCATGGTGGCCGTGGGTGAGCACTGTCTGGGTGACACGGGCGCCCGCATCGGCGACCACACGGCATACGCGCTGCAGGTGACCCTCGTCCAGTGGACCGGGATCGATGACGATGGCCTCGCTCCCGCCCGGCTCCATGAGGACCCACGTATTGGTGCCGTCGAGCGTCATCGGACCGGGGTTGGGCGCAAGGACACAGTGCGCCCGGGTCGTGATCTGGCCACCAGCCCACGCGTGCTCGCTCATGCCCCCACTCTTCCACCCGCACCTTGCACTGCGCGTGCGGCGCAATGGACATGCAGTAGTCACCGCCGCATGGCAGGGCCACGACGATCACGCACGACGCACCGGCATGTGGCCCTCGCGGAAGCGGCACTGCATGTCCATTGCGTCAGGCCGCGTCCCGGAACCTGTTCGGCGGCGACGAGGGTGTCCCCCCGCGATGCGTGACGAGCCAAGATTTCAGGACCCAACGGGCCCAATCCTGCTCGAACATGACGTCCTCATAGGCGAACCGCAGTGAAATCCACCCCCACACCGCCAACAACGAGTGCCGCTTGCAGTCCCGACGCAGCCCCTTGCGTGTGCCGTGCGTTGCATAGCCCTCGGCCTCGATGACCAGCCGCAGTTCCTCGCTGCCCAGGTCAACCACGGCGTAGAGGCCGGGGTCACTGATCTGGAGCTGAGGAGTGAGCACCAAGCCTTCCTGGATGCACAGCGCACGCAGCACGGATTCAAACGGGTTGGCCGCTCGACGGTCGGCGTGCTCGGCCACTCGTCGAACATCGCCGGCGCCACGTCCCCGCACCAAGCGGGCCGCATCGCGCAGCTCTGCCTCCTCGACCTTGCCGGAGCGCAGGGCTGAGTCAGCCACCGCCAACGCCTCGTCGAAGGGCAGGGAGCGGGCGCAGTCGAGGACGGTGCGCAGGGGTGACGTCACGCCGGCCTTGAGCTCGGCAGCGCTGAGGTCGGCCCAATGCGGATCGATGCCCTCGCGCTGGCCCGACCTGAGGCGCCGAGTGCGAGAGACGGTGACGTGGGGCCGCTCGGGAACGGTCTTCACCTCCCATCCGTGGTGCAGCGCTGCGCTGAGGTGGGACGCGGCGCCGGTGAGTGCGTGGGCAACTCGTCGGTGCTCCGTGGTCGCGGGCAGGGCGTAGCGGCCGCGCCCGACCTTGCTGATGTCTCCCTTGCGAACCGCCTTGGCGATGGCACGGTCGGAGTGGTGACGTTGGAGAGCCTTGCCGCGCCCGCACCCGCCCATGCGAGTGAGAGTGAGCGCAACAGTCATGGCACCAGCGTGCCCAACTTCAGGCGAGGCGCCGTCGGGTTGTCCACAGGCGCAATGGACATGCAGTAGTCGCCCGGCCCTCTCCTCCGCTGCACAGTTACGCACGCAGAGGCTCCCAAAACCTGGCCGGCGCGAGGCACTGCATGTCCATTGCTCCGCCGAGGGCAGGCGGACGGGGCGGGGTCGGGTCAGGGGATGTCGGAGCGCATGACCAAGCGGTCGCCAAGGTCAACGAGCTCGGGTGAGACCACCGTCAGCACTGGCTCGTCAGCCAGGAAGTCGGCCACGGTCGCGAAGGTGGCGAGCTGCTCGAGCATCACCACGGTCGGCGGCAACATCACGGCCCGACCTTCGGCGTATGCCGTGAGGAGACTTTGTGGAGTCACCCAGGCGTCGTGGTCGGTCTCGGCCGTGGTGCCGAGCGCCTCCTGCTCGGCAGGCATGGGGGCCGCGAAGAGCCACGTGTCATAGCGCCGCTTCTCGAACGGCGGCGTGACCCAGTGGGCGCGCGGGACAAAATCGGCGAGGTCGAGCCGCAACCCGCACTCCTCTTCGACCTCGCGAACAGCGGCTGCCAGCAACGGTTGTGCCTCGTCGACCGGGAGGTCCATCCGCTCGGCCAGCCTGGCGACCACGGAAGCATCGAGCTCGGCCGAGGCATCCTCTGCGTCGACGCCGCCGCCGGGGAACACATACATGGACGGAGCGAACTCCATCGTCGGCACCCGTCGCTGGACGAAGACCGAGGGCCCCTCAGGGGTGTCACGGACCACCAGCACCGTCGACGCGCCCCGGGGGACGACCGCCTCACCGGGGGCTGCGAGCCAGGCGCGGGCGTTCTCGACCCACGCACCCGAGCGTGGGGCAGGGAACTCGCGCAACGGCATACGGAGAAGTCGGTCTCAGTCGGCGACGTGCACGATGATCTCGACCTCGACGGGCGCGTCGAGCGGGAGCACCGCGACACCGACGGCCGAGCGCGCATGGACGCCGCGGTCACCGAAGGCCTTGCCGAGCAACTCGCTCGCGCCATTGATGACGCCGGGCTGGCCCGTGAACGCGGGGTCGGACGCGACGAAGCCGACGACCTTGACGACGCGCTCGACCTTGTCGAGGTCACCGACGATGGACTTCACGGCGGCGATGGCGTTGAGGGCGCAGATCTGAGCGAGCTCCTTGGCGCGCTCTGGCGCAACCAAACCCTCGCCCTCACCCACCTTGCCGGTTTCGGCGAGCGAGCCCGCCACCATCGGCAGCTGGCCGGACGTGAAGATGCGCGACCCATCCTGGACAGCCGGGACGTAGGCAGCGACCGGCACGGCAACATCGGGGACGGTGAGTCCGAGCTCGGCGAGACGATCTTCGACGGCACTCATGCTCAGGCTCCCTTCGGACGCTTGAAGTAGGCCACGAGTCCATTGCCATCGGGTCCGGTCAGGACCTGCACGAGCTCCCAGCCGTCCTCGCCCCACTGGTCGAGGATCTGCTTGGTCGCGTGGATCATCAGCGGCACCGTTGCGTACTCCCAAGTCTGCATGACGCCCACCATAGTGCCGCCCGCCGTAGGCTGACTGCGTGCCCTCACCCTCCCCTCAGACCTCCACCGAAACCGGTCCCAGCGACACCGCCAGCGCGGACCTGGGCGCCGCGCGGCTGCACATCGTGACCGGCAAGGGCGGCGTCGGCAAGACCACCGTCGCCTGTGCCCTCGCCCTGGCCCTCGCGGCCACGGGCAAGCGCGTGCTCATCATTGAGGTCGAAGGCCGTCAGGGGCTCTCCCAGACCTTTGACGTGGCCCCGTTGGGCACCGAAGAGGTCAAGCTCGTGACCCATCCGAGCGGCGGTGAGCTGTGGGGTCTGTCGGTTGATGCCAAGGCTGCCCTGCTCGAGTACCTCCAGCTCTTCTACAAACTCGGCCGCGCAGGCTCCGCGCTGGAGAAGATCGGGGCCATCGACTTCGCCACGACGATCGCGCCGGGAGTGCGCGACGTCCTCCTCACCGGCAAGATCTATGAGGCGGTCGGACGACACCAGGGCGGGCGCGGGGGCAAGCGCGCAGGCGCGCTGCATTACGACGCGGTCGTGCTCGACGCCCCACCCACGGGGCGCGCTGTCCGCTTCCTCAACGTCAACGCCGGACTGGCCGACGTCGCCAAGATGGGCCCGATCAAGACCCAGGCCGACTCGATCACCCAGATGTTGCATGACACACGCACACTCGTGCACATGGTGACCCTGCTCGAGGAGATGCCGGTGCAGGAGAGCCTCGACGGCTTGCGCGACCTTGCCGATGTGGGTCTGCACCTCGGCGCCCTCATCGTCAACCAGATCCGCGAGCCGCGTCTGACCCCGGCCCATCTCACAGCCCTGAACGGTCCGGACGACACTCTTGACGAGCTGTTGCGCACCGAGCTCACCACCGCCGGCCTGCGCCCTACCAACCCCATGATCAACGGTCTGCTCAGCGAAGGCCGCGACCACGCCCAGCGGCTTCAGCTCCAGGACGAGATGGCGAGAGAGATCGCCGACGCCGGCCCGCCAGTCATCGAACTCCCCGCCCTCGTGGGCGGCATAGAGGGCGGCGGCATCTCCGTCCTCGCCGACGAACTCCTCGAGCAGGCGGTCCTCTGATGGCCTCTCGCAAGAGTGCCGATCACCCCCAGCTCGACATCGACGCCCTGCTCGCCGACCCCGGCGTGGGCATCATCGTCTGCTGCGGCGCCGGTGGCGTCGGCAAGACCACCACCGCGGCCGCCCTGGGCATTCGCGCCGCCGAGTCGGGCCGCAAGGTCGTGGTCCTCACCATCGACCCGGCCCGCCGCCTGGCCCAGGCGCTCGGCCTCGTGGAGCTCGACAACACCCCGCGCCCCGTGGCCGGTGTCGATCTCGGCGCCGGGGGGTCGCTCGACGCGATGATGCTCGACATGAAGCGGACCTTCGACGAGGTCGTCGAGGCGCACTCCACCCCCGACAAGGCAGCGCAGATCCTCGCCAACCCCTTCTACCAGGCTGTGTCGAGCTCGTTCGCCGGAACGCAGGAATACATGGCCATGGAGAAGCTCGGCCAGCTCCGCACCCAGGCCGAGCGCGAGGGCACATGGGACCTCATCGTCGTGGATACCCCACCGTCCCGCTCGGCCCTGGACTTCCTCGACGCCCCCAAGCGACTCGGGTCCTTCCTCGATGGCCGCTTCGTGCGGCTCCTCATGGCGCCGGCCAAGGTGGGTGGCCGCGCCTATCTCAAGGTGTTCAGCGTCGGCGTGGACCTCGCCCAACGCACCCTCAGCAAAGTGCTCGGAGGCCAGATGCTCCAGGACGTCCAAACCTTTGTCGCGGCGCTCGACACCATGTTTGGCGGCTTCCGCGAGCGCGCCGACGTCACCTATGCGCTGCTCAAGGAGCACACGACCGCGTTTGTCGTCGTCGCGTCTCCCGATCGTGATGCGTTGCGGGAGGCGGCCTTCTTTGTCGACCGGTTGGGCGAGGAGCGTATGCCGCTCGCCGGGGTTGTCGTCAATCGTCTCCAGTCGCTCGGTGCGGCTGCCCTCACCGCCTCCCGCGCCGAGGATGGGGCCGACCAGCTCGCGGAGGAAGGTTCCGAGGACGTCCTCACGGCTGGCCTGTTGCTGCTCCACTCGGATCTGGCGTCGACGGCAGCCCGACAGGGTGCCCTCGTCACGCGGTTCGCCGCGTCCCACCCCGACGTCCGGATCTCCACGGTGGCCGCCTCGGCCACGGACGTCCATGACCTCGACGGACTGCGTGAGGTGGGCCGACTCCTCGCTGGCTGACTACCACTTATTGCCCGTTGGGAGAGTGGCTCGCTGCCCTCGCAACTCTCCCAACGGGCAATAAGTGGGGTTGGAGGGAGAAGACCACAGCAAACCGGGCCGGCGCCTCGAAGGCGACGACCCGGCATACGCGACTTTGGTCAGACGGCAGCGCGACCCATCGTCTTGCTGAGGACCTCACGCCACGAGCGCACTCCGGGGTGGCGACGGAGCAGAGCGCGACGCTCACGCTCGGTCATGCCGCCCCAGACACCGAACTCGGTGCGGTTGTCGAGCGCGTCGGAGAGGCATTCGAGCGCGACGGGGCATTCGCGGCAGACGACCTTGGCGGTGCGCTGCTCCTTGCCCTGCACGAACAACGCGTCCGGGTCGGTGCCAACGCACGTGCCGCGCGTGGACCAGTCCGACGTGCCTTGGATGGTGCTGCTGGCCTGGCTGTATGAAGCTGTGATCGTCATTCCGTATCCCTTGCCTGAGGCCCGTCCCTCCCGACTGGCGCTACCCGAAAACTAGGCAGTACGGGAAGGAAACACCATGACGACTTTGGGGACTAGTTATATGGCTCAAAGTGACTAGTTCGCTATCTAGGCACGGCGAAGGACTGGCCCACGTGACTTCCGGTGCGGCTCGACAGACCCCACAAGTTCCCGCGTTACCCTGCTGGTATGGAAGGTCGCGCCCACAATCTCTCCCACGTTCTCCGCCTACTGACGGGGCTCGTGGTCCTCGGTGCCCTCATGGGTCTGTTGATGGCAGGGATCGCGATCCCCGCCGTGGGAGCTGGCGGCAGCGCCACCAAGAGCGGAGTGGAGGCCTTCAACGACCTGCCGAGCGAGTTCTCCGTCTCCCCCTTGGCCCAGCAGTCGCGCATCGTCGATGCCAGCGGCAGGCTCATCGCCAATCCCTACGACGAGAACCGCATCATCAAGCCGCTCAAGCAGATCTCCCCATGGATGCAGAAGGCCCAGATCGCCATCGAGGACTCGAGGTTCTATGAGCACGGTGGCCTCGACGTGCGCGGGTTCACGCGGGCCATGGTGTCCAACGCGACGAGCGGCGACGTCCAAGGTGCCTCGACCCTCACCCAGCAATACGTCAAGATCACGCTGCAGGAGAACGCGCTGCGCGCTGACGACAAGGCCGCGGCCAAGGCGGCCGTCGCCAAGACCTACACCCGCAAGCTCCAGGAGCTGAAGTACGCCCTGGACGTCGAGCGCAACTTCACCAAGGACCAGATCCTCCAGGGCTACCTCAACCTCGTCTACTACGGCGACCAGGCCTACGGCGTCGAGGCTGCGGCGCAGAACTACTTCGGCGTCAGTGCGAGCAAGCTCAACCTTGGCCAGGCCGCGCTCCTCGCCGGGATCGTCCAGCAGCCGACGACCTTCAACCCGGTCATCAACCCCAAGAACGCGCAGTCGCGACGCAATGCGGTTCTCGACCGCATGCTCGAGCTCGGAGTGGCCCCGGCCAAGGACGTTGCCGCCGCCAAGAAGGTCCCCGTCACCAAGATGCTCAGCAACCGCAAGCCGCCCAAGGGCGTGTGCCAGCGCTCGAGCGAGCCGTTCTTCTGCGCTTACATGATGGAGTACCTCCAGAAGTCGCCGCAGATGGCCGTCCTCGGCAAGACCCCGGCCGAGCGCCTCAAGAACATCAACCAGGGTGGTCTGACAATCAAGACCACCCTGGACCCGAAGCTCCAGGCGTCGACGCTGCGTGAGCTGACCAAAGCCGTTCCGATCGGCAACAAGAGCAACCTCGGTGGCGCCTCCACAGTGATCGAACCCGGCACCGGCAAGATTCTGGCGATGGCGCAAGCGAGCGACTTCTCCGAGAGCCAGGTCAACCTCAACGCCGACCAGCAGTACGGCGGCAGCCAGTTCGGCTACCAGTTCGGGTCGACGGCCAAGATGTACGCCCTGGTCACTGCGCTCGAGTCGGGCATGCCCTTGGACGGCACGATTGATGCCCCCAAGGCTGGCCCGGGGAACCCGCACTACTTCCCTGTCAAGGAGATGAAGGACCGCTGCAACGCCCAAGAGGCATGGCCGGTCTCGAACGACTACACGAGCGGCGGCCCGATGCCGTTGGCCGAAGCAACTGCTGAGTCGATCAACACCGCGTTCGCTCAGCTCGTCATCGACCTCGGGGGCTGCCGGGTCCACGCCACAATGGACAAGATGGGCCTGCACCAGGGCGATGGCAAGCCGATCGCCTCGACGATCTCCTCCATCACACTCGGTGCCGGCACCGTCACCCCCATGACCCTGGCATCGTCCTACGCCACGCTCGCTGCCCGCGGAAAGCTGTGCGAGCCGACTCCGATCGAGTCGGTCACAACGTCAAACGGCAAGGTCATCAAGGTCCCGCCGGCGTCATGCAAGCAGGTCGTGCGTGCCGACATCGCTGACGGAGTCAACCAGCTCCTTCAGGGTCCGCTGGCCGCCCGCCGCGGCACCGCCCAAGGCGTGTGGGACGTCAGCAAGCGGCCCGCGGCCGGCAAGACCGGCACCACGGACAACCACAACCAGTCCTGGTTCGTCGGCTACACCCCGCAGCGGGCAGTCGCTGTCTGGGTGGGCAACCTCAAGCCCTCCACCGGCAACGGCAAGCTCTTGACCCTCAACCACAAGTGCTTCGGCGACTACGGCTGCCGGGCAAAGGTGTTCGGTGGCACGATCGCCGCTCCGGTGTGGGCCGCGATCATGCATGCCGCCAACGACTCGCTCCCGGTGGTCGAGTTCACCGAGCCCTCTGACGCGGTCAAGAACGGCAACTACATCAAGATCCCCGATGTCGTGGGCGACAGCGTCGACACGGCCACGGGCAAGCTCGAGGCCGCCGGATTCAAGGTCCAGGTCGGCTCCAGCGTCGACGGCATCGTGAGTCAGGGCCGGGTGGCCGGCACCAACCCCGGAACGCGGGCGATGAAGGGCGGCACCGTCACCCTCCTCATCTCACGCGGCTACACGCCGCAGGCCTACAACCCGCCGCAGGCCTACAACCCGCCGCCACAGACGCAATCCGCGCCGACGCCCACCTTCAAGCCGACGCCACAGCCCACGATCACACCGCCGACCAAGCCCACCAAGCCCGGCAAGGGACCGAAGCCACCTCCCAGCCCCAATTGACAGTCCGCAATGGCCGGATCGACTTCTGGAGTCGATCCGGCCATTGCGTTGTCCGGGCTGGGCTCACCCAGCGAGGACCTGCTTGACGATTGCTGCGACGCGGCCACCGTCGGCGCGGCCGGCGATCTCGTCCTGAGCGGCCTTCATGACCTGCCCCATCTGAGCCATGCTGCTCGCTCCGGTGGATTCGACGGCGGTGCGAACGATGCGCTCCAACTCGGAGTCGTCGAGCTGTTTGGGGAGATAGGCTTCGAGGATGGCGAGCTCGGCGTCCTCGGTGGCGGCGAGCTCGGGCCGATCTGCATCGGTGTATGCCGTGGACGACTCCTTGCGCTTCTTGGCTTCCTTGGCGATGACCTTGAGGACCTCGTCGTCACTGAGTTCCTTGGCCTGCGTCCCGGCCACCTCGGCGTTGGTGATCGCGGTGAGGGTCATGCGCAGGGTGCCCGCGCGGACCTTGTCCTTGGCGCGCATGGCGTCGTGAAGGTCGCTTCGCAGCGTGCCCTTGAGAGTCGTGTCGGTCATGGCCCCAGTCTCGCACTCAGCGTCAACCGGGATACTGGGGTGATGACGTCGACGACCGGGACTGCTCTGCGCACCGCCGCCGGTGTGGCCGCCGCCGGGGTTGCTGGTGTCGCCTATGCAGGGCTCGTCGAACGCAACCTGTTCACCGTGCGCCGGTTCGACGTGCCGGTACTGCCCTCGGGTGCGGCTGCGGTGCGCATCCTCCAGGTGAGCGACCTGCACCTCACGCCTGGCCAGCGCCGCAAGATCCAGTGGGTGCGTGAACTGTCCTCACTGTCACCGGACTTCGTCGTCAACTCAGGGGACAACCTCGCCGACGTCGGCGCCGTGCCCGGCCTGTTGCGGGCGATGGAACCCCTCATGGACTTCCCGGGGGCGTTCGTGCTCGGCTCCAACGATCGCTATGGCCCGGTCCCCAAGAACCCCGGCCGCTACCTCACCCGCGACCATGCTCGCTCGACCCGCCTGCCCCGGCCCAACCTTCCGGTCGACGAGCTCACCGCCGGCCTGCGAGAGGGCGGCTGGCTGGACCTCGACAACGCCCGGACCACGGTGACGATGGGTCCGCACCGCGTCGAGCTCGTCGGCGTCGACGACCCTCACATCAACCTCGATCGGTATGCCGCGGTGTCGGCTCCCGCTTCTCGCGACGTCGCGTTGACGGTGGGGCTCGTGCACGCGCCCTATCAGAGGGTGCTCGACGCGATGACGGCCGACGGCGCAGGACTCATCCTTGCCGGGCACACCCACGGCGGCCAGCTCGCCCTGCCTTTGTATGGCGCCCTGGTCACCAACTGCGACCTCGATCGGGGCCGAGCCAAGGGTCTCTCTCGGTGGTGGCCCGGAGCGGGAGGTGACGTGCCCACGCAACCCAGTGACGCGGCATACCTGCACGTGTCTGCGGGACTGGGAACCTCGCCCTACGCGCCGGTGCGGTTCGCCTGTCGGCCCGAGGCGACCCTGCTCACGTTGGTGGCGCGCTGACCGGAACGGCGTCGGGGAAGCGCTGTCTATAGGCCGCCTCCCACTCAGTTGCGCCCTTGCCCCCCTTGACGAGGTCAGCGTCCCCGGATCCTTGGTCGCGCGCCCCCTGCTCGTTGCGGGTGAGCTGGAGGTGGAGGCGGTGACGTGGCGGCATGGAGTCGCTGATGGCCTGCACGATGGGCCAGACGAGCGTGCCCTGCGTGTCCTCAGCGAGCGGGCTGGTCTCGGCGGGGAAGGCCACTGCGACAGTGGCTTTGCGTACGCCCTCGACGTCCTCGACAACGACCACTCGCGCAATGGAGGAGGCGCCGATGTCGCGCTCGATGGTCGCTTCGATGGCCTTCCACTCCTTGACCATGGAGACGGTGAGGGGGCGACGCGGGACGAACCGGACATAGGGCGCGCTCGAGGTTTGGTAGGTGGCGATGGACCAGTCAAGATCGGCGAGGTCGGTGCTCAGGGCCCACGTGAGCAAGGCGCTGACCGGCTCGTGCGCGGAGATCGACGCGGTGGTGTGGCGAGGGGACGGCGGGACTGTGACGTGGATGCCCTGGCTGGGGGTGGAGCCCGCAGCGTCGGCCCAGCGAGTGGCCAGGCCGGGTGGGGTGAGCCCAGGTCCATAGGTGAGGCTCGACGATGACCGGACCGCGTCACTGCCCCGGCCAGTCTTCTTCGTGGCAATCGTGAACTCGTCGTAGCCGTCACCGTGCTCCACCTCCCGGACAGCCATCGGCAGCGAGCGGACGAGGTCCTCGACCTGTTGGGCGTCGGGCGGACTGGCCACCTCGACCACGATCTTCTGGTCGCCGCCACCGCCCAGACTGCGGCCGGTGAACGACGCATTGACGGAGGTGACACCGGGCAACTTCCCGACTACCTCGGCCACCTGCTGCTCGTCCGGCTCGCGCTGGGCACAGGCTGACAATGCCAACGTCACGACCACTGCGAGCGCCGCACTCGTCGCCCGGTCACCCCGTCCCACGCTTCGCACTCCCCGTGTCATGGGGACAGCCTGCCCTGTATGCGGAACGGATTTCGGGAGGTGGGTCGCCGTCGGCTATCCTCTGGTGTCGCCGGCTACGAGGGCGGTGACAAGCCACGGGGTGTGGCGCAGCTTGGTAGCGCGCTTCGTTCGGGACGAAGAGGTCGCAGGTTCAAATCCTGTCACCCCGACAGATCACAACGCAGGCCACAGGCCCCTTTGCTCATCAGAGCGAAGGGGCCTCTTGCTCACCCGAAGCAGCACCCACAGCAGGGGGCGCTCAGGCGGGACCGCGGCGGTGATGACAAACGCGTGCGCGAAACCGCCGAACACGGCAACCAGTCTCTGCCACACTGATCCCGGCTTCACGGCAGATCACTCGGAAGGGGCCCACAACCATGTCCATAGTGGATGGATCGGTATCTCGTCGCACGATGCTGGGCGCAGCGCTGGGAGGCACTGCGCTAGCCGCGCTGGAGGCCCCCGCGGCGCGGGCCTCGGTGCCCTTCGCGTTGGCGAGCAGGGCGGCCACGATCGCCAAGTTCACCGGCCAGCAACCCACGTACTGGGGCATGTTCGCTCCGGGAGTTCGGTCGCGATTCTCAACCGCCACCGCCGCCGGCAAAGACGCGGTCTGCCTGACCTTCGATGCCTGCGGCGGACAGACCACGCGGTACGACGCCACGTTGATTGCGACCCTGCGCAAGTACCAAGTGCCCGCCACCCTGTTCATCAACCGGTTCTGGGCCCAGAACAACCAGGCCACCTTCGCGCAGTTGCTGACCGACCCGCTGTTCGACATCCAGAGCCACGGCAGCGCCCATGTCCCTTTGTCTGTGACCGGCCGCTCGGCATACGGCATCAAGGGCACCACCACGGTTGGGGGCGTCTGGGATGAAGTCTCGGGCTGCTACTCCTACATGGGCCGCTCCTTCAACCACAACCCACGATTCATGCGCGCCGGCACCTGCTTCACCGACGATGTCGCGGCCCGCGCCGCCACGTTCATGGGCCAGCAGTTGGTCAGCTTCGCCATCAATGGTGATGCGGGTGCCAGCTACGCGGCCAGCACCGTCACCACGGAAGTCTGCAAGGCCAAGCCGGGTGACATCGTGATCTCCCACATGAACCATCCCGGCGGCGGCACCGCACCGGGCTACGCCAAAGCAATTCCCGCGCTGAAGGCCCGCGGCTACATGTTCCGCACCCTCAGCCAAGTCCTCGCAAACGCCCCTACACCGACGCGCTGGGTCACCATCCAGTACGGCAGCCGAGGCCCCGAAGTGGTCCGAGTGCAACGCTTCCTGCACCTCACCCCCGACGGGAGCTTCGGCTCGATCACCCGAGCTGCGGTGCGCACCTACCAGAGCACCCACCGTCTGGTCCCCGACGGCATCGTGGGTCCCCTGACCGCCCACGCCATGGGACTGGTCTGACAGCACACCATCCTGGGCCGAGATCCCTAGACGTCGAACTCTGGCATCGCGTGGGCCATCATGAGTGAGGCGGGCACGGGCGGCGTGGGCGCCGTCGCAGCCTCCTCCGGGAGGCCATCAGCCCAGTAGTCGAAGGTCTGCGCCACCCAGAAGGTCGCGAACGACACGAGCAGCACCACCTCGACCCACAGCACCCACTCGGTCGGTGTGCCGCCGCCGAAGAACTGGTCGACGAGCACGAGCACGATGGCCACCGCAAAGGTCACGGCCATCACTCCAGCCACGACGCCATAGATCGTGGCGTAGGACTTCGCTTCGCGCGTGGGTACGCCTGCTCGCCGAGACGAGGCGCGGCGGGCGTTGAGATAGGCCACACCAGTCATGAGCCCGAACAGCGGGACAGCGGCTCCGAAGTGCGCGCCCCCCAGGAAGGATTCGCGCTCCAGCGTGAACCAGCCCAGGAACGCCAGCCAGATGGTCACGGCGACCGCGAAGCCGATCCGGGTCCCTCGCGACGTCTCGGGCCGGCGGCTGATCGTGACAGCTCCGAGCCCGATCCCTGCGAGACCCAACCCCAACAGACACCACACGTTGTTGACGACCGACGAGACGAATTCCGGTGGCACAGAGCAGCGCCCATCCGGGTCACACGGAGCTCCCCCTATCCCTCGTGGGGTCGGAACGAAGGCGACAACAGGCGCGAGCATCCCGGCGATGTTGAGCGCGGAGTCCTCGAAGCCGCGTCGACCGACGATCGCGGCAAGGCTGATCCCGATGGCGACGAGCGCGCCGACGAAGATGCTGCGGGACGGCGTGTAGTAGTACGCGCTGATGGATCCGAGGTGCTGGTTGGTCGGGATCCCGGTGAGTCGCTCGAGGAAGACCGACCCGAGGAGCAGCAGCACGAGGGCCACGAGACTGAGCCGCAGATAGCGATAGGTCCGCACGGCCGCACTGGCACGCACCCGCTGCGGCGTGATCGGTGCTGCGGCGTGATCAGCGACGACACCCGCCACGACACCCGCAGGAACGTCGGTGGCGCTCACCTTGGTCAGGTCCTTCATGACGGTCTCCTTCACAGCGACGTGGACGTCCACACCTCACAGGAGGTGTCCCAGCGCTGTGAGATACCCCGTCGCCAGCCGTATCTGGGGACGCCCATCCTCCTCCTTCCTGATACCCGCCCTTCGTGAAACGGCGACGTGAGGTCGGACGCGGTAGCGGCACGACCGGCATACCCGGCTGAAAAGACGTTGGGTATGCCGTGTGCCCACCTGTGCGGAATGGGCACCTGACGTGCAGATATGACCCGCCCCCATGTCCCAACTGGGTCGGAATCCGTGGCAGGTTCGAGTCAGGCCCGGCTGTCTGGTCGGGGATGCCACATCCGAAGGAGAACCATCATGGATCCCATTGTTTGGTGGATCATCGGTGCAGTCGTCCTGCTCCTGCTCATCTGGCTCATCGTGCGCTCCATGGGTAGCCGACGTGCTGAGCTCCACCGCGAGGAGGCCGCAGAGATTCGCACCGGCGCCCAGGAGCACGACCGCGACTTCCGTGAACGTCAGGCGCAGGCCGATGAGGCCGATGCGCAGGCACGGCGTGCCCAGGCGGAGGCCGACGAGGCCAACGCCCGCGCACGACAGCTCGAGGCCGAAGCTGAGCGCCGCGGCGAATCGGCCGATGAGGTGCGTTCTGTGCGGGACGAGCACCTGCAGCGCGCCGACGCACTCGACCCCGACGTCGAGACCGACAAGGACGGCAACCGCGTCGGGACGCGTGCTGCTGACACAGCGGTCGGTGCCGGTGCGACCGGAGTGACCGGTGCGGGCGGAGCGACCGGTACATCCGGATACGCCGCGGCACGTGAGGACGCAGCCCGCAACAGCGAGCGCGGTGAGGTCACCGCCGAGGACGCCCGGACGGCATCCGGCGACCGCGACGGAGACGGCGACGTCGGTCTCGATGACCGGGTCGAGAACACGGCCGACTCGAGCCTGGGGCACGACGATCCGAGGCGCAACGACCTCGGCGATGGTCAGGACGACGCGACGTGGGACGGCGACGAGCGCGGCTTCGGCGACAAGCTGCGCGACAAGGTCGATGACGTCCGCGGCAACCATGACGTCGATGGCGACGGCCACCGCGGCTGATCCGCTGTGACCGATCGGCCCCCGGTGCGCGCTCGCGCTGGGGGCCGAGTCGCCTCAGCGGGAGTGCTGCCCAGTGCTCAGGCGTGGCCGATCGAGGAGCGCAGCTCGGCGAACCACGGCACCGACGCGTCGAACTCTTTGCCGCCGGCGACCCGCGGGAACTCGACGGCGCGCAACTCATTGCCGCGTTCTTCGTCCTCGCCCACGAGACCGGACTCGCCGCGCAGAGCCGCGTCGACGGCATACTCCGTGCAGGCACGGATGAGTTCCAGATCCTCGTCACCGGCGGCAGCGGAGCGGGCGAAGTAGCCGGACTTCTGCACCATGACCTTCTCGGCGCCCAGCAGAGCGGCGAACTGCTGGCCGAACCAGGCACCCGGGTTGACCTTGTCGAGCTGCACGTGACCGAACGGGTCGCGGGGGACCTCGAGGCCGGCAGCCTCGAGCTCAGCAACGACCTCGTCGACGCCGGCACCCTCGGACAAGAAGATGTTGACGCAGCCGACCTCGTCCATGATCAACGAGAGCCGGGCGCTCTCGCCTGCCAGATCGATGGGCGACTCTGGAACGAACACCGCGTGGACATCCCAGCGACGTGAGTCGAGTCCAATGCCTGGGAGCCACTGCTGCTCCCTCACCCAAGCGTGGTGGCGGCGAGCGGTCTCAGCCGTGAGCCAGCCGCAGTGGCGCCCCATGACCTCGTGGATGATCAGCATGCGCGGGTTGGACGAGTGCTCGGCCAGGATGTTGCGGGCAAAGATCGCGCCTTGCTCGGCCGCGGTCCAGGCACCGAGCGACTGCCGGATCGGGATGATGTCGTTGTCGATCGTCTTGGGCAGGCCCACGACTGTGAGCGGGTAGTCGTGCTCGCCAAGGTAGGCCGCGAGGTCGGCCGCTGTGGTGTTGGTGTCGTCGCCACCGATGGTGTGGAGCACGTCGACGCCGTCGGCCGTGAGTTGCTCGGCCGCAACCTGAAGCGGATCCTGACCCTCTTGGACAAGGCCGCGCTTCACGCAGTCGGCGACGTTGGTCAGCTTGACCCGGCTGTTGCCGAGCGGTGAGCCGCCGAAGCGGTGGAGCACTGCCGCGCCAGCCCGGACCTCGGGGGTGACCTCCACCGAGCGGCCGGTGAGCAGGCCGGCATACCCATTCTGGTAGGCGATGATCCGCACGTCCGGTGCGACTGCCGTGTAGCGCTCGATGAGTCCACCCACCGCAGACGAGAGGCAGGGCGCGAGCCCACCGGCGGTGAGCAGAGCGACGGTCTTGTCGGGCATGGACTGACTCCTCGGGAACAGATGACGGACGGGATCCAGTCTGTCAGTGTGACCGGGGGCACAGGTGGCGCCCGACCGACAGGCGGACGCTGGACCTCACTCGCAGGGGCGCGTCACCGTCGGTGGAGGGTCCTTGCGTTGGGCCTGCTTCTGTGGGAGGTCCGCAGTGGGCGTGACGCCTTCGTACTTGTTGCCGAGAAGGACGTCGATCGTCAGGTTGTCGCGGGCCACCTCGCGCAGCGTGGCGCCCTTGAACTGCTCGGCCACGAGTCCGGCGGCCAGGTCGGCGTCGGGTCCGTGCAGGATGACGGCCACATCGTTGGGTAGGAACGAGCCATCGGGGTTGTTGCCCTGCTTGCCGGTGGTGAAGCCACGAGACTTCAGCTCGGTGAACGCGGCCTTGGCCAGGCCCGGGCGCCACGTCGTGTTGTAGACGTTGACGGTGAAGTCGCTCAGTTTCGGGGGCGTGGGTGGCGGTGCCGGAAGCATCTTGGTGAAGTCGCCACCAAGGACGAACGCAATCGAGGTGCCGGGTCGGCCGTCGTTCTGGAGCTCGGCCCCGTCGATGGTCTGGGCCGCAAGAAGCGCCTGGTCGAGGCCGGCGTTGCCATGGTAGATCCGGGCCGGCCCCTTCACCCACAGGGTGCGCGGTGCGGACGTGACGTCAGCGACGACGAACCCGCGGCGCGACAGGTCACGACCCACGTCATGGCCCGCGCCGTTCTGGCCCGAGGCATTCATGACCGTGATCTTGAAGGACTTCATCGGCGGAGCCAACGCCACCACCGGCTCGCAGACCACTTTGGGGGCGGGTGTCAGGAGCCCACTGCCGTAGGCGGCGGCGATGCTTGCCGTGCCGAGCAGCAGGGCCGGGATCGTGATGAACGCGGCCAAATGACGGAACTGGTAGCGACGCCAGATCTGCTCATCACTCAGGGCCTCTTGCGTCTTGGCGCGCTCGAGCAGCTCCTTGTGGACCGTGTCGCGAGTCATGCCGAGGCTTCGCCGAGCCAGGTCGCGTGAGGCGGCACCGGCTCGGGCAGGCAGACGTGGACGTTCGGGCTGGTGCCCTCTTTTCCTGAACACGACGCCTCCTCAGTGCTCGGTACGACCCAGCGATCCCACAACCGCTGCATGAATTGCACCATGAGTCACACCAGTCACACCAGTAACACGCCGAACATCGTCACCCGACCGAGACCTGGGACGAACTGCGACGACGCCCACAGGTGAGGTCGACCCGTCACAGGGTCGCGGTGACCAACTCTGCGGTCTCCAGCATGTTGAGCGCCGCACCCTTGCGCAGGTTGTCCCCGCAGACAAAGAGGTCGATGGTGCGAGGGAAGTCGATGGCCTGACGCATTCGGCCCACGAAGCGGGGGTCCGCGCCCACCATGTCCACCGGTGTCGGGAACTCACCCTGCTCGGGGTCATCCATGACGACAACACCCGGCGCCTCGACGAGCGCCTGGCGGGCCTTGGCGACCGTGATGGACTTCGTGAACGTCGCGTGCAATGACACCGAGTGGGCGGACACCACCGGAACCCTCACACACGTCGCCGACACTTTGAGTTCGGGCATGCCAAGGATCTTGCGCGTCTCCTGACGGATCTTGGACTCCTCCGAGCTCCAGCCGTCACCCACGTGAGAACCCGCGAAGGGCAGGACGTTGAGCGCGAGCGGGCCACCGAACATGCTCGGTCCGAGCTCATGGTCGATGGCCCGGCGCACATCGCCGGGGCGCATCCCGAGCTCGCGGTCCCCAGCGACGACAGAGATCTCGTCGTGGAGCCGCGCCATCCCGGCCCTCCCCAGCCCAGACGCTGCCTGGAAACTGGTGACAACGAGTTCGGTCAACTCCCATTGGGCATGCAGGACAGCAAGGACGTCGATCAGCGTCATGACCGTGGCGCCGGGGTTGGCGATGATGCCCCTGGGCCGGTCCCTGACGGCCTCCGGGTTGATGTCAGGAACGACCAACGGCACATCGGGGTCGCGACGGAACGTGGGGCTGTTGTCGATGACGACGGCGCCACGCTCGACCGCCACCTTGGCCCAGTCGGCCGAGATCTCCGGCGGCAGGTCGACCACTGCAATGTCGACTCCGTCAAAGAACTCCGGCGTCAGCGCCCGGACGACGAGATCCTCGCCAGCCACACGGCATACGCGACCGACGTCCTCAGCCGCAGCAGCAAGGCGCACCTCTCCCCAGATGTGACGCCGCATCGGCAGCACGTCGAGCAGGACGGTGCCCACAGCGCCAGTCGCGCCAACAATGGCCAAGGTGGGGGCAGCAGTCGTCACAGGAACCTTCCGAACCGGGGCATCTCGGTCAGCGACCCGTGCCGCCATAGACCACCGCTTCACCGTCCTCGGAGTCGAGCCCGAACGCAGTGTGCACCGCCCGGACGGCCTCATCGAGGAGTTCACTGCGGGTGATGACGGAGATGCGGATCTCCGACGTCGAGATCATCTCGATGTTGACGTCGGCATCGGCGAGCGCGCGGAAGAACGTCGCGGACACCCCCGGGTTGGAGCGCATACCAGCGCCCACGAGCGACAGCTTGCCGACCTGGTCGTCGTACTGCAGACCCGTGAAGCCGACCTGCTCCTGGATCGCAGTGAGAGCCTCCAGAGCGCGTTGGCCATCAGCCATGGGCAACGTGAACGAGATGTCGGTGAGGCCCGTGTCAGTCGCCGAGACGTTCTGGACAATCATGTCGAGGTTGATCTCGGCGGCGGCGACGGCGTGGAAGATCTGGGCGGCCTTCCCGGTCGTGTCCGGCACGCCGACGACGGTGATCTTGGCCTCGCTGAGGTCGTGCGCGACACCGGCGATGATCGGGGCTTCCACGGCTTCTCCTTCAGGACTTTCGGGTGCAGGCTGGTCGGTGACGATGGTGCCTTCCTTCGGGGTGAAGGAGGACCGGACGTGGATGGGGATGTCGTGGCGGCGGGCGTATTCGACGCTGCGCAGGTGCAGCACCTTGGAGCCGCTGGCCGCGAGTTCGAGCATCTCCTCGGCAGAGATCCGATTGAGCTTGCGGGCCTTGGGGACAATGCGCGGATCGGCGGTGAAGACCCCGTCAACGTCGGTGTAGATCTCGCATACCTGGGCCTTGAGCGCGGCTGCGAGGGCGACGGCGGTCGTGTCCGTGCCACCGCGACCCAGGGTGGTGATCTCCTTGGTCGTCTGGCTGACGCCTTGGAACCCGGCAACGATGACGACGTGCCCCTGGCCGAGGGCCTCGGTGATGCGCCCTGGCGTGACGTCGATGATCTTGGCACGGCCGTGCATCTCGTCGGTGATGACGCCCGCCTGACTGCCGGTGAACGAGCGGGCGCTGATCCCCAGGTCGTGCATGGCCATGGCGACCAGGGCCATGCTGATCCGCTCGCCCGCCGTCATGAGCATGTCGAGCTCACGCGGGGGCGGGATCGGGCTGACGTCTTGCGCCAGGTCGAGCAGTTCATCGGTCGAGTCCCCCATCGCCGACACGGCGACGACAACGTCGTTGCCGGCCTTCTTGGTCTCGGCGATGCGACGCGCGACCCGCTTGATGCTCTCGGCATCGGCGAGCGAGGAGCCGCCGTACTTCTGGACGACGATGGGCACGTCTGGCACTCCCATGCGGTGGTTCGCGGGTCTGCTGGTGGTCGCCTGCGAGTCTAACGAGCCGGTTGGGGCGCCGACTTCACGCCCGTATGCCGGTCGCTCTCCTTTGCGGGTCGTGCCCGGTCAGGGGTGGAGGGCGTCGAACTCTGCCTCGGAGACGGCATCGGGATCGGCGTCGAGACGCACGTGCGCCAGGAGCGCCTGGAGAACGCGCAACGCGCTGGCTGCCCGCTCACCCCAGTCAGAGAGATAGCTGAACTGCCACCACCACAGGGCCTCAAGGATCCGGCCCTCTTCGTGGTGACGCAGGCCGTGAGCCAAGGCAGCGGCGACGACGGTGAGGTCGTTGGACAGCGAGCCGGTGGTGAGCTCGGGTTCGGTCACGGGGTCGACAACGTCCGCGTAGTCGTCGA
Organism: Knoellia sp.; assembly: GCA_039917755.1. GTDB lineage: Bacteria > Actinomycetota > Actinomycetes > Actinomycetales > Dermatophilaceae > Knoellia. Next base: position 47,977 of record JBDSIV010000011.1, read on the forward strand.
GGCCCTCAAGAAGGTTGGTGAGGTTTTCGCGCAACGGATCGAGCTCGACGTCCGGCCCTGGGTCCACTTCGAACCGGTCCTCGGGGACGATGTCCTCGATCGCCCCGAGGCGGGCACCCATGACAAGCACCTGGGACAGGGCGAGCAGGCCGAGCGGGAGGGCAGCCGCGGGGTTGGCACCGGACGCAATGTCGGTGACGGTCGCGAGATAGATGCGCGCTTCCTCGGCAGAATCTGCGGCGAGCGCGCGCAGGTCCGAGAGCTGATCGTCGCTGGGCCCGGCACCTTGGGCAGTGGTGGTCGCACTCTTGTGGTCAGGCATCGAGCAGTCTCCGTCCTTCGAAGGCGCGACCGAGCGTGACCTCGTCGGCGTACTCGAGGTCGCCGCCAACAGGCAGCCCGGACGCGAGGCGAGTGATCTTGATGCCCATGCCCTTGAGGAAACGCGCGAGATAGCTCGCGGTGGCCTCCCCCTCGAGGTTGGGGTCGGTCGCGATGATGACTTCCGTGACCTCGCTGCTGGCGAGCCGAGTCATCAGCTCACGGAAGGTCAGGTCATCGGGGCCGATGCCGTCGATGGGGCTGATCGCTCCGCCGAGCACGTGGTAGCGGCCGCGGAACTCGCGGGTGCGCTCGATGGCCACGACGTCCTTGGGCTCCTCGACGACGCAGATGCTGGTGAGGTCTCGGCGTGGGTCGGCACAGATGCGGCAGTGCTCGGACTCGGAGATGTTGTAGCAGATCTCGCAGAAGCGGACCTTGGCCTTCACCTGGATGAGGGCATCGGTGAGCCGCTGCACATCGATCGCATCGGACTGGAGCAGGTGGAAGGCGATCCGTTGCGCGCTCTTGGGACCGACGCCCGGCAGTCGTCCGAGTTCGTCGATGAGGTCCTGCACTGCGCCTTCGTACACACCCCGAGCCTAGGCCAATCGGCCGTCAGTCGCTCTCACCGCGCTGCAGGGATGGCCGCCGGAGGGAAAGTGGTGGGACCGGAGGGCAATAAAGCCTCCGGACCCTTCACTCACCCTCATGGGGAGCAAAAATTGGGGCGGCGAGGCGGGGCGGGGCGTGCTGAGGTGGTTGATGGGGTGGTTGATGGGATCAGGGTTCTTCGGTGGCGCGCTCGTTGTAGCCGTCAGCACGCTCCTGCCCGGTGAGGGCAGCGATCGAGTTCATGACGTCGTCGGTGAGCTGGCGGCGAGCGCGTCCGGCGGGCAGGCCGGCATACGCCGAAGGCAATATCGGCGTCCCGAACGCGATGGTGACGTCGGCCAGCTTCAACCCACGCCCATTGACGGGTTGCACCTTGTCAGTGCCGATGAGGCCGACGGGCACGACCGGCACTCCCGCCGTCAGCGACAGGAACGCGACACCGGTGCGACCGCGATAGAGACGTCCGTCGCGCGAGCGCGTGCCCTCGGGATAGATGCCGAACGCCTTGCCATCACGCAACACCTGGAGGGCGAGGTCGAGCGAATCCTGTGCGCCGCGCGAACTGTCCCGGTCGACGGGGATCGCGTCGCCAGCCTCCATGAAGCCGCGCACGAAGCGGCCACGAAGGCCGGTGCCTGTGAAGTATTCGTGCTTGGCCAGGAACGAGACCTTGCGCGGCGCCGCGACCGGGATGGCGAAGCTGTCGATGAACGACAGGTGGTTGCTCGCGAGGAGGACGCCGCCCTCGGCAGGGACGTTGCGCTTGCCGATGATCTTGGGGCGCCAGATCGCATGCGAGAGCGACATCATCGCCGTGCGACCGACCCAGTAGTAGGTGTTCATCCTTGCTCTTCGTGGATGACTGTCCCGCCGAGAACGCGCTCGATCACGGGAACACCCACCTCCCCGAGGCCTTCGATGTCCTCGTCGTCCTCGCTCATGGCGGAGTCGTCGGCGACCACGGGCTCGTCAGGGTCCGGCTCTGCGGCGACGGCTTCCTTGGCTCGGGTGAACGGGCTGGCGGCTTCGGGCTCGGCGGCACCTGACTGCTGGGTTGCCCAGTCGGGTGCCGCGGCTCCGCCGTTGCCGGCGCTCCCCCACTCGGCCTGCGGCGACGGTGAACCGATCGGCACCTGTGCCGCGGGCTCGGCTGCGCGCTCCGGCTCACGTTGCGCTGCAGCACCGTTGGCCTGCGCGCGCTCGACCGGCGACTGCTGAGGTGCCGGGGCGCGCGTCGGCTCGGGCGAGGTCTGGGGGGCCGGGTCCGGCCGGTTGGGGTTGATCGTCGCGACGCCGGGGACGCCACCGGAGGGGGCCGAGCCGTCGGCCGGGACACCCTCGACGCGGGCGTCGATGCCCAAGACGTCAATGAGGGCCTGCTGGACATAGGTCGCGTGCGGACCGCGACGGAACGTGTTGGCCAGACCGGTCGTCGAGATACCGAGAAGCAACCGCTCGCCGTCGTAGTCGAGGACCTGGGCGTGCTCGGACACGAAGGTCCACGTCGTGCGGCGGAGCTCGAAGACCTTGGCGAGCACGTCGGGCCAGGAGCGGCGGATCGCGGCGGTGTCGAGGCCACCCGTGCGGGCTGCGGGTGCCTGCGACGGAGCGGTGTCGGGCGCTGGCTCCGGCGTCGTGTGCTGAGGCGTGGGCTGGGGCACCGCCTGCTGAGGCGGGGACTGCTGCTGCGGCGCGCGTTGAGGCTCGGGCGGACGATTTTGCGTTGCCGGCTGGCGGGCCTGCTCCGGCGCTCGGGGCTCGATGAACTCGGGCTCATCAGGCTCGGGCGGGGGCTCGGAGGAGTCGTGCGCAGGCTCGGGCACGACGGGCGCCTGCGCGGGACGCGCGTGCTGTGGCGGCTGCCGATCGGGCTGCGACGCCGGCTGGACCGCCGGGGCGATCGGCTGCCGTGGCGCTGGAGCCACGGGCTGCTGGACCGCCTGGCGAACTGGCGCGGACGGCGGGGCGGGCGCCGAAGCCGTCGGCACTCCGCCGACATCAAGGCGACGTTCGAGACGATCCAGGCGAGCGGCATACCCGGCCTCTCCCACAGCGCCGGGAAGCAGGACGCGAGCGGCGATGAGCTCGAGCTGGAGGCGCGGTGCCGTGGCACCGGTCATCTCGGACAGGCCAGCGTTGACGATGTCGGCAGCCCGCGACAACGCACCTGGGCCGAAGGCCGCCGCCTGCTGGCGCATGCGCTCGAGCTGGTCCGGAGGGAGAGCGCGCAGGACAGCCGAGGCCCCGTCGGGCACGGCCGCGACGATGATCAGGTCACGCAGGCGCTCGAGGAGGTCTTCGATGAACCGGCGCGGGTCGAGCCCGGTCTCGATGACCCGCTCGATCGCCGAGAAGGCGCCGGCACCGTCGGCGGCACCGAATGCGTCGATCGAGGCGTCGAGCAGCTCGCTGTCGGTGAAGCCGAGCAGGGCCGCCGCCGACTCATAGGTCAGGCCCTCGTCGCTGGACCCCGCAATGAGCTGGTCGAGCACGGACAGCGAGTCACGCACCGAGCCACCACCGGCCCGCACGACGAACGACAGCACACCCGGCGCCACCGCGACCTTCTCTGAGACACAGAGCCGCTCCATGTATTCGGTGAGCTGTCCAGGCGGCACCAAGCGGAACGGGTAGTGGTGAGTGCGCGAACGAATCGTGCCGATGACCTTCTCGGGCTCGGTCGTCGCAAAGATGAACTTCACGTGAGCGGGCGGCTCCTCGACGATCTTGAGCAGCGCGTTGAAGCCCTGCGGCGTGACCATGTGCGCCTCGTCGATGATGTAGATCTTGTAGCGGCTCTGCGCCGGGCCATAGCTGGCGCGTTCGCGCAGGTCACGGGCGTCGTCGACACCACCGTGGCTGGCGGCGTCGATCTCGATGACATCAACTGTGCCGGCACCACCACGGGCCAGGGCCACGCACGAGTCGCATTCTCCGCATGGGGTTGGCGTCGGGCCCTGCTCACAGTTGAGGCAGCGCGCGAGGATGCGAGCGCTCGTCGTCTTGCCACACCCGCGCGGGCCGCTGAAAAGGTAGGCATGGTTGACGCGCCCCGTGCGCAACGCCTGCATGAGCGGCTCGGTCACGTGCTCCTGCCCGATGACGTCGTCGAACGTCTCGGGGCGGTAGCGGCGATACAGGGCGGTGCTCACGGCCCCCAACCTAGTCGGCGTGAAGGACAGCCGGTATGCCGCGTTCACCAGCCACACAGACGCCGCCACCTCAACTTTTGCTCCCCATGAGGGAACCTGAAGGGTCCGGAGGGCGATTAAGCCTCCGGACCCTTCAGGTTCCCTCCGGATGGGCGCGCGACCTCACGGCTCGCACGGTCGCTACCGTGCCCTTCATGGATGTCCGAGCCGAAGACGTGTCGAAGGTGATCGGACCGGCGACGCTGCTCGCCCCCGTCTCGGTCACCGCACCCAGCGGCTCCTGCCTCGTCCTGCGAGGGCCCAACGGCTCCGGCAAGACCACCCTGCTCCGCATCCTCATGGGGATGATTCCGGCGACCACGGGCAAGGCGTTCATCGGCGACCTGCCTGCTGATGAGCGAGACCCCGCCGTCCGCGCCGCCGTCGCCGCCCTCGCCGGCGCCCCCGCGACCTATCGCGACCTCACCCTGCGCGACCATCTCGTCCTCCTCGACGCGACGTGGGCCGGAGACGCCGACACCAGCGACGAACGAGTGGCGTCGGCGCTGTCAGACCTCGAGATCGGGAACCTCGGCGGGCGCTTCCCTCACGAACTCTCCTCCGGTCAGACCCAGCTCTTCCGGCTGGCGCTCACGCTGTTCCGGCCGAGCGAGGTGCTCGTCCTCGACGAACCGGAGCAGCGGCTCGACACGAGCAAGCGCGTGCTCGTCGCCGACCTCATCGCCGCGCGACGTGATGCGGGCACCACCGTCGTCCTCGCCTGCCACGACCCCCTCATCACCGAACGGGTCACCGAACGCAAGGCCGACCAGGTCATCGACCTCGTCGCCGCCGAGGGCTGAGCAGTGAGCGTCGTCGAGTCGGACCGCGAGCGCCTCACCGACACCGTCCACGTCCTCCACGGACCCGACGGCAACCCGGCACGCAAAGAAGTGGCGTATGCCGCCTACGTCGCCGTCATCGTCGTCGGCCTCTACGGCTTCCCGCTGCTGCGAGCGCTGGTCATCGCGGCCGATCGACAGGCCATGGCGTCCGCGCTGCGCTCCCCGTGGTCGGCGCTCGTCCTCATCGTGATTGTGGCCGGTGTGGCTGCGGCGGCACGAGAGGCCGGGCGGGTTCGTGGTCCGATCGTGGCGCCGGTCCCGTGGATCGACCATGTCGTTGGGTCATCCATCGACCGGTGGGCGTCCTTGCGACCGTGGTTCGGATACTCATTGTTTGCAACACTTTTCGCGGGTGGACTGGCGGGGCTGGCTGTCGGCGCTGCCTTTGCTGGCGCCCGAGCGGCAGGGTGGTGGATCCTGCCGGTTGGCCTCGTCGTCGGATTGCTCGTGGGCGTGCTTGCCGGCGCTGCCTGGCTCCTCGGCCAGAGCCGCGGGTCCACCGTCGACGCGGCGCCCCTGCCGGCTGCGCTCGCGGATGCGCAGCCGTGGATTCGTGAGGTGAGACGCCTCGGAGTTCACGACCTACGCACCCAGTCCTCACGCTCCAACCGCATCGTTGGGGGAGTGCAGGCCGGCGACCTGCGCGCTGTCCGCCTCGAGGCGGCCAGGCCCATCACTCGAGGGCGTGGGCTGCGGCTCCGACACCGCGGTCCCATGATGACCCTCGTGGCGAGAGATGTTCTGGGACTGCGGCGTTCACCTGCCGCCAACATCGTCGGGGTGCTGCTGTGTGCGGTGGCTGGCGCCGCTCTCGGAGCAACATTGGGCAGCACTGCCGTCCCACCTCTGGTCGGCTTTGTCGCTGGCCTCGTGAGCTTCCTCGGCTTCAGCGCGTTGTCGGAGGGTTTGCGACTCGAGGCCGACACGATGGGCACGCCGCCCTTGTTCGGCGCCCCACCGGTGCGTGCCGCGGGCGCTCACGTCCTTCTCCCGTCCACGATCCACCTCACCACCACCGTGCTCGTCGGCAGCATCACCGGAATCGCCGCGGGCGCCAATCTCGGCGCCGTCCTGCCCTGGCTGGTCATGACCACGGTGTTCCTCGCGGGCGGGGCCCTGCGCGCGGCCTACCGCGGTCGACCACCTACGAGTCCGTTCAATCCGGTGCCGAACCCCCAAATGGTGGCCCTCTGGTATGCCTCGCCCATCCTCTTGTGCACTGTGCTCATCGGCGCGATGGTCTGGGGCGCAACGCAGTTCCCGACGAATGGCTGGTTCATCATCGCGACTTGGGTCGCCGCTGTCTGGCTCGTCTATTCGGGCCTGAACCGAGTGCAACGAGAGAACCTCGCCCACCGCGACATCTAGGTCGACGAACCACGATCCGTGCGCCGAGCACGCTCCGGCAACCCGGCGGCATACAGAGCGGCGGCGACGAGAACGGGCTGGAAGGCGAGCCTCACCAACCGCTTGGTGTCGGTGTCGAGGCCGAAGGCGCTGACGCCATCGACGTACTGTGCGATGTTGCCCGGGAAGATCGCCACATAGAACGCCGCGAGCGCCACACCGGTGAGACGACGATGCCTCGGCAGGCTGAGCAACGCCAGGCCAAGCCCAACTTCGACAGCACCCGAGCCGAGCACGACGAGGTCCGCGTCGAGCGGGACCCAGCTGGGCACTTGGGCACGGAAGGCGTCGCGGGCCACGGTGAGGTGGGTGGCGCCCGCACCTGTCATGAACGCGCCGAGCACGATCCGGGTGAGGTTTTGCGTGAATGTCGCCGGAACCCTGCGTGTGAGGAAATCCATCTCGCCACACTAAGTGCGTTCAGCACGCCCGGACGATCCCGTGCTCAGCGGCGAACGCCACGACCTGCGCCCTGTGCCTGAGGCCCAGCCGACCCACGTATCGTGAGATCCATGCGTATCGATGTCTGGTCCGATCTGGTCTGCCCCTTCTGCCACATCGGCCGCCGCCGTCTCGACCTCGCGCTCGAGCAGTTTGAGCACGCCGACGAGGTCGAGGTCACTTGGCACAGCTATCAGCTCGACCGATCAGCCCCGCCCGTGATCGAGGGCTCCAACGTCGACCGCATCGCGGCGAAGTACGGTCGCGAACGCGAGGAGATGGTGGCCCAGCACGAGGCCATGGCCGCGGATGCTGCTGAGGTCGGACTCGACTTCCAGTGGGACAGGGCCGTGGGTGGCAACAGCTTCGACGCACACCGCGTCCTCCACCTCGCCCGCGCGCGTGGCCTCGAGAAGCCCGTGACCGATCGGGTCATGCGCGGCTGGTACTCCGAGGGCGCGGCGCTCGGCGACACCGACACGTTGGTGCGGCTCGCGGTCGAGGGCGGACTCGGCGAGAAGGACGTGCGCGAGATGCTCGGCTCTGACGACTTCGGTTACGACGTGCGCGCCGACGAAGCGACCGCCAATCAGATCGGCATCACCGGCGTGCCGACGTTCGTGCTCGACCAGAAGTTCGCGGTGACCGGCGCCCAGCCCGTCGACGGGTTGCTGCGTGCGCTGGAACTCACGTGGGAGGACCGGGCCAACCGTCCCGAGGCCGCTGCTGGTGGCTGCGGCGGGTGTGAGGGCGGCTGCGCGTGCGGCGCCTGAACCACAACTGATTGCGCAGGACGTCGAGCCGCAAGAAAGAAGACACCCCGCGTACCTGGAAGAGCTCACCTGCCCTTGCTGCATTCCTGCCCTGGGGGAGTTCGGCGAGGTACCACCACGCGGGGTGCCAGTCTCCATGCTAACCCGATGCGAGGGGCCTCCTCCAACTCAGGTGAGGACGCAGGTGTCAGGCCAGATGCACGTATGCCGGATGCCTGGGGATCGTGCCCGTCTTCCCGAGCAGGGTGGCCAGGTGCAAGGCGCAGTCATGGCAGCGCCCGCGGCCGGAGTGACACCGGTTCCCGCGGCAATGACCGCACCGGACCGCACAGATCTCAGCGCCTACGAGCGAGGCGACCGCGTCACTCACCTGAGTTGATGAGCGGTGAGGGCCTGCAGCGCCACGGCCACTGAGTCGTCATGGGCGGCGAGCGCCGTGACGGCCGCGTCGACATCCACCCCGGCCAGCAGTGCGAGCAGTGCGGGTTTGAGGGTGCCGTCGGCGGCGTCCAGCGCGGCGCGGGCCTCGGCTTCGGGAGCGCCACTGGCGTCCTGGAGGATCCGCAGCATCCGCCCGCGCAGCTTGGCGTTCGTGGCCACCACGTCAACCATGAGGTTGGACCAGGTGCGCCCGAGCCGGATCATCACGGCCGTCGAAAAGCTGTTGAGCACAAGCTTTTGCGCCGTGCCCGCCTTGAGCCGTGTGGACCCGGTGAGCACTTCCGGTCCGGTCGCGGGCGCCAGGAGGTGATCGGCGTATGCCGTGAGCTCGGCTCTCGGATTGGCTGTCACGAGCGCTGTGCGCGCGCCGCGCTCCCTGGCCGCCGCGAGCGCGCCCTGGACGTAGGGCGTGCGCCCGGAAGCGGTGAGGCCGATCGCGATGTCGCGCGTCGTGAGGGTGGCCGCCTCGGAACGCCCGAGCTCGACATCATCCTCGACATTCTCGACGGCGTTCACGAGGGCAGCAGACCCTCCGGCGTGATGAGCGACGAACATCCCGGGGGGCACGTTGAAGGTGGGCAACAGTTCGGCGGCATCAAGCACGGCGAGGCGCCCCGACGTCCCCGCCCCGAAGTAGTGGACGTGGCCACCTGCCCGGATCGCTTCAACCGCATGGTCAACGAGCAGCGCCAACTCGGGCAAGACGGTGGCCACGGCCTCAGCCACCGTCCGGTCGGCCTCGTTCATCAGGGTGAGGACCTCGAGCGTTGATGCCGTGTCGATACCGGAGCTGCCCGGATGACGCTCTTCGGTGGGGGCGCTCACCCGGACGTCGTCAATGGCCATGATCGCAGGTTAGTTTCTCACGGCAGGTGCGTCAATCATGTGAATCACTCACGGAAGGTGGTGCCCGGCAACGGCCTTGCGGCTGTCGGCGACATGCTTGCGCGCTCGCGGCAGGTCGCGTTGGGCCACAGCGATGTAGAGGCAGTCGACCACGGTGAGCGCGGCAATGCGACTGGCCGTCGCACCCGAGCGCAGGGAGGTCTCGCGAGCGGCCGTGGTCAGGACGATGTCAGCGGCGGTTGCGAGGGGCGAGAGCGGGAAGTTCGTGATCGCCACCGTCGTGGCCCCGCAGCTTCGCGCAGCCGCCAGCGACTCGATCGTCTCGCTCGTCGCGCCCGAGTGCGAGATCCCGATCGCGACATCCTTGTTGGCGAGCAGCGTCGCGCTGGTGAGGGCAATGTGCGGGTCGCTCCACGCGAAGGAGACCACCCCGATGCGGTGCAACTTCTGCTGGAGGTCGGTGCCGACGATGGCGCTGGCACCGCTGCCATAGATGTCGACCCGGCTCGCCGCCGAGACCGCAGACACCGCCGCCAGGAGCGCGTCCCGGTTGAGCTGCTGGGCGGTCTCCTCAACGGCACTGGAGTCGACCGCGGCCACTTTGGCGATGATGTCGTCGATCGTGTCTGTGGCACTGATGTCACTCCCGGTCATGCGCTGCTCACGCGGCAGCGCGGACTCCGCCGCGAGCGCGAGGCGTAGTTGCGGGTAACCCTTGAGGCCGAGGCGCTTGCAAAAGCGCAGGACCGTCGTCTCAGAGGTGTCCGCCGCCTGCGCCAGCGCGGTGATGGTGAGGTCAGAGGCACGGCGGGCGTCGGCCAGCACCACCGTGGCCACGCGATCCTCGGCCGGCGTCAGGGTTGGGCGAATTCCCCGCAGACGGACCAGGAGTGGCGCGTCAGCCACATTGGGCTGCGGAATCGGTGACGGCATGAGGCAAAACTACGACCTCGTGGTCTTGGTCCAGCCCGAAGCGACGAATGTCTCGGGTGAGGCGTCGCTGTCGATCACCACTCCGCCTCGCCCTGCCACTCGGATTCGGCTCACCGAGACACCGCGGCCGAGCGTGTTGGCGTCGCTTGTGTAGCGCCATCTCAGACGTTGCTGCCCTGCGACGAGGCCAGCGCGCACGGTCGTCCATCGGCGCTCTCCGGGGGTGCCACTGACAGAACCATCGTCCTCCCCCTGGCGGGCGTCGCCGGGGTGGCGCATCTCCATCGGGACAAGGGTCCACGCGGTCCCGTCGGTCGAGGACTCCAGGCGGAGGACGTCGCTCGCCTCGGTCTCGGCGATGAGGTCAAAGCCCAGCCGGGCACCACCAGCAGGGACGGTCAGCGCGACGGCCAAAACGGCGTTGCTCGCGTGCTGTGCCTCGGTCTCCCACGCGATGTGACTTCCGCGCGGCGTGATCGGCAGGGCACGGCCCAGCCCGCCAGCCCACTCCCGGCGGGCAGGGTTGTTGCTGCCCCACGAGCGCGATGGATGCACGCGGTTGGTGAGCAGGATTGCCACCGAGCGCGAGGCGAAGTCGATGACGATCGATGTCCCGGTGTAGCCCGTGTGTCCGGCGGTCCGAGGGCCACTGAGGGCGTCCATGTACCAGGTCTGGTTGAGCTCGAAACCGAGGCCGTGGTCATCACCGGGGAAAGCCTCGTTGAAGTTGGTGATGAGCAGCGCGACACTCTTGCGGCTGAGGATCCGGGTGCCGCGATAGGTGCCACCGTTGAGGAGTGCCTGGGCGAGGATCGCCATGTCGTCGACAGTGGAGAAGACCCCGGCGTGTCCGGCGACTCCATCGAGGGACCACGCGTTCTCGTCGTGGACCTCACCCCAAACCATTCCGCGGGCGGGCACGGCCTGGTACTCAGTGGCTGCCGTCCGCTCCATGACGGCAGGGTTGTAGCCGGTGTCCTTCATGCCGAGCGGCTGGGTGAGTCGGGAGGCGACGACCTCGTCGAGCGACTGACCCCGCAGTCGCGCAACGAGGACGCCGAGCGTGATGAGGTTGAGGTCGCTGTAGAGGTAGGCCGTCCCCTCGGGGTTGGTGAGCGGCTGGTTCATCACGGCCGCGATGCGCGAAGGTACGTCGGGGTACGCGCTGTAGAGCGGCAGCCACGACGTGAACCCGCTGGTGTGGGTGAGCAGGTGTCGGATCGTCACCGACTCCTTGCCAGCTGCACCGAACTCGGGCAGATAGGTCGCGACCGCCGCCTCCAGCTCGACCCGCCCCTCCTCGATGAGCTGGACGACGGCGATCGAGGTGAAGAGCTTCGAGACCGAAGCCATGTCAAAGATCGTGTCGCGGCGCATCGGGATCCACTCGCTCTGCGGCAACTCCTCGGTCGCATTGCGATAGCGCAGCGCAAAGCCGTCGGCCTGTGTGGCGACGATGACCCCGTCATGAGCCATGAGCCCGACGTGGCCGGCATACATGGGGTGCCCTCCAGCGGGGGCGACCTGATGACCGCGCACCTGATCCTTGGCGAGCTCGATCGGAGCAGGGTCCAGACCGACCGACTGCGGCGTCCCTTCGTGGAGCACTGTCGAGGGCGGAGCGAAGCCGGTGAACGGCTTGTCGAAGTCGCCGGCGCGCGCGACTCCTGGGGCGAAAAACGCTGTGCCCACGGCCAACCCACCCCCGAGCACTACGCGACGGGAGAGGTTCATCGGTTTGGACCTCCATAGATGAGGAAAGGCTCTCGGGCTGCTTCAAAGGCCGCCAGCTCGTCCTTCCAAGCGCCGATGACCGTGTCGGCGTCGGCGCCCGCGGTGATCTGGTCGCGCAGTCGCGTGGACCCCGTGAGCTTGTCGATCCAATACGGCCGCTTGGGGTCGTAGCTGTCATAGCGCCACTGGAAGTCCGAGTAGAGCGACTTCGCGGCAACGAGCATCTCGACGCCGACCCGGATCGGGTCGATGGCCGACGGATCCGTGATGTGGACCTGGACGCCGCCACAGACCTTGCCGACGTGCTTGCTGAACGTCGGCGTGAAGTAGGCCTCGCGGAACGCCACCCCAGCCACGCCACGATCGGTGAGCGCCGCAGCCCACTGGTGGTCCGCATAGGGCGCACCGATGAGCTCGAACGGCCGGGTGGTCCCACGCCCTTCCGAGAGGTTCGTGCCCTCGAACATGCCCGTGCCCGCATAGACGAGCGCAGTGTCAGGAGTCGGCATGTTGGGACTGGGCATGACCCACGGAAGTCCGGTCCCGGCATACGTGACGTCTCGTCGCCAACCCTTGACCTCGACGACGGTGATCTCCGAGACGTGACCACCGTTGGTGTCGGTCGGCAGGATGATCGCGTCGAGATAGCGAGCAAGCTCCCCCACGGTCATGCCGTGCGCCTGGACAATGGTCTCGGCGCCGACACCGGACGTGTAGGCCTCGGTCATCATCGGGCCAAAGGCCTTGCCGCCGATGGGGTTGGGTCGGTCGAGGACGACGAGGGAAGCGCCGGTCTCGACGCACGCCTTCATCGCGGTGTACATCGTCCAGATGTAGGTGTAGAACCGCGCGCCGACGTCCTGGATGTCGAAGACGACGGTGTCGACTCCGGCCGCACGAATCATCGACGCAAACTTCGCCGTGTTCGCCCCGTAGGCGTCATAGACAGTGATGCCGGTGCGCTCGTCGACGTAGGTGTCCTCCGCCTCGCCCGCCTGGGCAGTGCCGCGGAAGCCGTGCTCAGGACCGAAGACGCCACGGATGTCGACCGTGCCGGCGTCGTGCATCTCGTCGACGATCGAGTGCAGATTCCTGAGGATGCCGGTCGGGTTGGTGATGATGCCGACCCTGCGGCCAGCGAGGACTGACCACTTGGCAGCGGCCGCGACATCCGCACCCGGCGTCACCTTGCGCTTCGGGTCGTTCGACGACTGCGGGTATGCCGTGAGGGCAGTTGCGTGGGCGGGTGCGGCACCCAGCCCGAGGGCTGCGGCGCCGGCCAGACCGGCACCTCCGGTGAGGAGCTGGCGACGGTTGGGAGTGGACATCGAGAATCTCCGATCATCACGCCTCGTGTGCGTGAGCGGAACCTCTGGCTTCCGCTCAGGCACACAAGGCCAGGGGTTGGGGGCGGTCAGTACGTGAGGCCGTGGCCGAACGGGAAGAGCACCGAGCTCGGGTCGTCCTTGGCGGGGATGTCGACGGGGAGCTTGCCGGTGGGTGCCACCGAGCCGGTGATGACCCGGGCGACGGCCTCGATGGCGACGGGGCTGTAGGAGTAGGTCGCGAGATAGGTCGTGGTCCCGGGGAGGTAGGCGATGTCATAGGGGTCGCGCGTCGCGACGACGATCACCGGAATGCCGGTGTCCTGCAGCGCCTTGACGAGCTTCTGCTGGTTGGCGCTGCTCCAGGCCTTCATCGTCGTGACCACCACCGCGTCCTTGCCCTGTGCGGCAGCGACCGCCGCGGCGATGGCCGCGTCGTTCGGTGACGTCCCGGTCTGGCGGACCGTCGTCGTGGCGCCGGCGGCCGTGAGTCCGTTGGCGAGGGTCGCGGTCGTCGAGACGCCATAGCCCGTGACGAGCAAGTTCTTGCCGGGGGCCGCGAGCGGGAGGACACCGTCGTCGTTGGCCACCAGCGTGGTGGTCCGGTTGGAGATGGCTGCGGCGGCGGCAAGGTGCTCGTCCGTGCCAACAACGGAGTCGAGGGCTGCCGGGTCGACCATGGGCTGGTCGACGATCCCGCGCTTGATCTTGAGCTCAAGGACCCGGCGCACCTTGGCGTCAAGGGCGCTCTGGCTGATGCGACCGGACTTCACGGCGTTGATGACGGCAGCGTAGGCCTCATCCATCGCAGGCGTCATGAGGAGTTGGTCGACCCCGGCCTCAAGGGCCCGGACCGCAACCTCGGCATCGCCATAGAGGTCACGCACGCCCTGCATGTTGAGGGCGTCGGTGATGATGACGCCCTTGTAGCCGAGCTCGCCCCTCAGCAGGTCGGTCATGATCGGCTTGCTCAGCGTCGCCGGGTTCCCCGAGTCATCGAGTGCCGGGAAGCTGAGGTGGGCCGTCATGATCATGTCGATGTCCTGCCTGATCGCGGCCTTGAAGGGCGGCGCGTCGATCTGCTCCCACTGCTCACGGGTGTGCGTAATGATCGGGAAGGCCACGTGGCTGTCGGTCGCGGTGTCGCCGTGGCCGGGGAAGTGCTTGGCGCTGGCCGAGACCTTGCCGTCCTCCTGGTAACCCGTGACCTGAGCACCGACCATGTCGGCAGCCAACTGGGGGTTGCTCGAGAATGAGCGCGTCCCAATGACCGGGTTGAGCGGGTTGACGTTGACGTCGGAGACCGGAGCGAAGTCGGTGTTGATGCCCATGGCCCGCAGTTCCTTGCCCGTGATCGCCGCGGCGGTGCGGGCGTCCTCGGTGGAACGTCCGGCACCCAGCGCCATCGAGCCCGGGAACTGCGTGGCCGGCGGGCCGATGCGAGTGACGACGCCCTGCTCTTGGTCGACGGAGATGCCGAGCGGCACGTGGACCTTGGAGTTCTGGGAGAGCGCCGCCCGCTGGAGCCCGTTGGAGAGCCCGGCGATCTGTGGCGGGTTGTTCACCGAGTCGGTCCAGGCGAAGTAGATGACCCCGCCGAGGTGGTACTTCTGCACCACCTCGGCGGGACGTTCGACGCCATACAGGGGAAGGTTGCGGGCGTCGGGCGTCGTGGCGTCGGATCCGTAGACGTTCTGGACGAAGAGCTGGCCGACCTTCTCCTCCAGCGTCATACGCACGAGAGTGGATTGGACCCACCCCTTCGCGCCGGCGGGGACCGCGGCGTCGGCGGACGTGACCGGGATGGCCCCGGCAGCAAGGGCAGCGGCGACCGCTGAGGCGATCGCGGTGCGGCGAGTGAGGGACGGACGAGACATGGGGGGCTCCGATTTCTCAGCGTTCACGACGATGTGAACAATTAACGCGCTAGGTCCTACTAGTGGAACTTAGCCACAGAGGGGAGGCAGCGCAACACCTACCGGGTGGTCATTTCGGATCGCTCAGCCGACTGACACGTCGATCTCGCCGTGGCATGCAGCCATGACGCCCGTGTCCGACGGGATCGACGTGGCGGTGCGAGATGAACCCGACGGTGGGTACCCGACCACCGCCCCCCCGCGCCATGCCGGGCCGACGCGAAAGGGCCCCGACCGGAGTCGGGGCCCTTGTTGGCGGAGGATAGGGGATTCGAACCCCTGCGGGTGTTACCCCAACGCGCTTTCCAAGCGCGCGCACTAGGCCACTATGCGAATCCTCCACCGCGGAGATTACCCGAGCGTTCATGCGGCACGAAATCCGCTCAACCCTGACGTCGGTACCGGCTCGGCGGCACTCCCACCAGGGCGGTGAAGTCGCGGGTGAAGTGCGCCTGGTCGTACCAGCCGTGACGCAGCGCAAGATCGGACAGCCCACCGGCATACCCGTCGTCGAGCTCGGCCACCACATCGTGCATTCGGTAGCGGGCAAGCACCCACTTGGGCCCGACGCCGACGTAGTGGAGGAAGTCGCGCTGCAGCGTCCTCGCCGACACCCCGTGGCGCTCCTCGAGTTCGGACACGGCGAGGATCGAACGCTCCTCGAGCATGTCCGTGACCACGCGCAGCACTCGCGCGTAGCGCCCGTCCTCGGGAACGCTCTCGGGGAACGCTGCCTCCACCCGGGCCATCCCCGACTCGATGGCTTCAGCACCGCCCTCCAGGTCCAACCCCCGCAGGGCCTCGAGCACATCGGGGGCCACACTCTCCGCAGCTCCCACGGTCCGGTCCGTCCATCTGCTCGCTGGCTGCCCGGTCAGGGCGGCCAGCCCTCCCGGCCGGAAACGGACCCCAGCGACCCGCCCACTCCCCCGGACCTCGACGTCGAACCGCTGAGTCACCACACCTGTGACGACGACCTCTTCACCAGCCAGCTCCGGCCGAGGGTGATCGCCGCGTTCCACCGTCACCGAGCAGGTCGGGTGCGGCAGCACCTCGCTGGAGAAGGACGCGCAGATGGCGGGTTTGTCCTATTCAGCACCCCGCCAGCCTAGGGAGACTGGCGGACAACGAGACCCTTCCGCGCCCAGCGCCTACTCCACAGGAGACCTCCATGGCCATCGCCACCCTCAAGATGCTCACCCTCGACAGCTCCGACTCCAGCCGGGACGCAACGTTCTGGTCGGCCGTTCTTGGCTGGGACCTCGCGGCGGAGGGTGAGGGCTACGCGATGCTCACCGGTCCCGACCACGCCCTCGGTTTCGGCACCCTCCCCGATCACCAGGCTCCGGGTTGGCCCAACGAGCACGGGACGAAGCAGTTCCACCTCGACCTCGCCGTCGACGACCTCGACACGGCCGCTGCCGCGTGCGTCCAGCTCGGCGCGACCCTGCCCGACGAGCAGCCGGGTGAGACGTGGCGCGTTCTGCTTGACCCTAGCGGGCACCCGTTCTGTCTCACCCAGGCCGCGAACTGGGCCTGAGCTGCACGCAGTCACTACGCGCTCCGCTCGCCGCAACGTCGCCACCATTCGTCTCGCCGATCGTGTCAAGCACTGGCCCCACCGGCCTCGACCCACGACGATGGAGAGATGACGACCGACAGTTACGCAGCGGCATACCGGCAGTCCCTCGACGACCCGGATGCCTTCTGGCGGCGGGCGGCCGAGGGGATCGAGTGGAGCACTCCCCCGACGACGATCCTCGACTCGTCGAAGGCGCCGCTCTACCGCTGGTTTCCCGGCGCCACCCTCAACACGTGCTTCAACGCGCTGGACCGTCACGTGCGCGACGGACGCGGTGAGCAGCCCGCGCTCATCCACGACAGTCCCGTCTCCGGGACAAAAACGACCATCACGTATGCCCGCCTGCTGGCTCGCGTCGCGACGTTCGCTGGGGCGTTGGCGAGCCTCGGCGTCGGCAAGGGTGACCGGGTGGTCATCTACATGCCGATGGTCCCCGAGGCCGTCGTCGCGATGCTCGCCTGCGCCCGCCTCGGCGCCATCCACTCAGTGGTGTTCGGTGGCTTCGCGCCCGCCGAGCTCGCCGCCCGCATCGACGACGCGCAGCCCAAGGTTGTCGTCGCGGCGAGTTGTGGGATCGAGCCCAGTCGCGTCGTCCAATACAAGCCGATGCTCGATGCCGCCCTCGACCGCAGCACCCACAAGCCCGAGTCGGTCATCGTCTTCCAGCGCGAGCAGGCCCGGTCCGCGGTCGGCGAGCGCGACACCGACTGGGAGGAGATGGACTGG
>JBDSIV010000012.1:0-21631 GCA_039917755.1 Knoellia sp.
TGTACCGCCCAGAACTGAGAAGGGCGCGGCGGTACCCAACGGCACCGGGGTGGTGGCGGCCTGGGCGTTCATCGCGAAGAAGAGTCCACTGGCCAGAACGAGTAGAGGCCCAACCGTGGATGCGACCGCGATCCGCAGGCGCCGCCGCGGGGGGTGGCCGGGCGGTCTAGCCGCTCGTGACCGGCTCGAGTGTGCAGCGACATAGCCCATGATGATTCCCCGCGACTGCCGGAACGGAATTCAGAATGAATGCTCACACTGACGTCCGGGCTAGTCCCCAAGATAGGGCCAAGCCTACGCGCGCGAAATCCCCCGATGAGATCATTGACATTCGCGATCCGAAGGTATTTCTCGGCATCCTTGCCCGGACAGACAAGTCCGTCAGGGTGACAGGCGGGTAGTCACCCTGGATCCCCCGGGGCTAGCCTGGAGGCGTTGCGTCAGACGATGAAGTCGAGCTTGGGCGCGCGGACTTGCTGGAACTCGAGGCGGTTCCCCACCGGGTCGTCGGTGTGGAAGCGCTGCGCCCCCGGCACCTCGTGATTCCACCTCACCTCTCCGCTGGCTCCGGCGATCGCTGCTGCGAGTGCTGCCACGTCGTCAACGCCGAAGCACGGGTGGGCCTTGCGCGCAGGGCCGAACTCGTCCTCGACGCCGCAGTGCAGCTCCTGCTCGCCGGCCGCGAACCAGACGCCTCCGCGGGCGGCGAGCAGGGGTGGCCTCGGGATCTCCGGCATGCCACACACGACGGCGTAGAAGTGGCGCAGCAGGTCCTCGCTGCCGGCGGGGCAGGCAACCTGGACGTGGTGGATCCCGATGACAGTCATGACGTCCCGCCCTTATGTGCGACGGCGAAGACCCGCCGGAACGGGAAGAGGACACCCACCTCGGTGCGGGGGTAGGCCTCGCGCAGAGCCGCGGCATAGGGCTCGATGAAGGCATTGCGGTCCTCGCCCTCGGGCAGCATGTCGAGGACCGGACGCAAACCGGTGGCACTGACCCAGTCGAGCACCGGGTCCTCCGACGCGCCCTCGGGGTCGAGGATGTGTGAATACACGGTCTCCCAGGCGTCGACCGTGACGCCGAGCCGGCTGAGGAATGTGAGGTAGGTCTTGGGCTCGCCGACGGCCGGGAGGTCGAGGGCCGCGAGCAGCTCGTTGGCGCGGGCATGGGTGGCCGCCGTCTCGCGCATGAGGGCGTGGCTCGGGGCGTCGAAGTTGTTGGGGACCTGGAGGGCGAGCCAGCCGCCGTGCGAGAGCGCCTCGACCCACGCCGGCAGGAGGTCGAGGTGGCCGGGCACCCACTGCAGGGTCGAGTTCGTGATGATGACGTCGGGCGTCTGTCCGAGGGAGGCCGGGTCCCAGTCCTTGAGGTCGGCCTGAACCCACTCGACACGGTTCTCGGAGTCCAGAGCGCGGGCGGCCTCGAGCATCGACTCTGCATCGTCGACGCCGACGATGCGGGCGTTGGGCCACAACTCCCCCAGTGTGAGGGTCGCGGGTCCGTTGCCGCAGCCGAGGTCGACGACGAGCTCCGGGTCGTCGGAGCGCACCTGCGCCACGAGGTCGGCGAAGGGGCGGCTCCGCTGCTCACCAAACCGTGCGTATGCCGCGGGGTCCCAGCTCGGCTGTTCGCGCATCGTTGCTCCTCCTGCAGTCGCGTGCGGCCGGTCCGGTCGCTCGGTCCTTACCCTCTCCCGCTTTTATCTTGATGTCAAGATACTTGACGGGAGTACAGTCGCCTCATGCCCGAGGATGACGTTGACCGTATCGTCTCAGCCTGGCGTCGCGAACGTCCCGAACTCGATGTCACTCCTCTGGAGATTCTCAGCCGGGTCTCGCGCCTCGCACGCCGCCTCGACCTCGCCCGCGGGACGGCCTTCGCCGAGCACGGGCTCGACGGCTGGGCGTTCGATGTCCTCTCGGCACTGCGACGGGCTGGTGCGCCCTATGAGCTCTCCCCAGGACAGCTCATCGCCGAGACGCTCGTGACCAGCGGAACCATGACCAATCGCGTCGACCGGCTGCTGGCGCGTGGCTTCGTCGAGCGCCACCCCGACCCCCGGGATCGCCGCGGCGTCATCGTTCGACTCACACCCGAGGGCATGTCCACCGTCGACGCAGCCCTCGACGACCTGCTCTCACACGAGCGCGAGCTGCTGGCGGACCTGCCCATGGGTGAGCGCACGATGCTCGCCGGCCATTTGCGCGTCCTCCTCACCCCCTTCGAACGCCCCAAGCACCACTGATTGCCCGTTGGGAGAGTTGCGAGGGCAGCGAGCAGGACTCTCCCAACGGGCAATCAGTGAGGCGCCGTCAGGTTTCGAGAGTGTCCGCGGCTTCCAGCCACTCGAGTTCAAGGACCTCGCGCTCGTCAACGATCTCGCGCAGCTCCTGGTTGAGCTGGAGCACCTTGGCGTGATCAGCGACGTGTTCGGCCATCGCCGTGTGAACGCGGTCCTCACGGGTCGCCAACTTGGACAGCTGCTTCTCGACGCGATTCATCACCTTGCGCGCCTCGCGCTGCTCCGCCGGGCTCGCTGACGACACAGGCTGTGCCGCAACAGTCGTCGGCTCACCCGATGACGAAGCAGACGTGCCTGCGGCGGGTGCCATCGCGGCATACGTTGGGGTGACGGTGGCGCGTAGCTTGAGGTACTCCTCGACACCTCCCGGCAGCTGGCGCACATGCCCATCGCCGAGCAGCGCCACTTGTTGGTCCGCGACGCGCTCGAGGAGGTAGCGGTCGTGCGAGACGACGAGGAGCGTCCCAGCCCACCCGTCGAGGACGTCCTCGAGGGCGGTGAGCGTCTCGATGTCGAGGTCGTTGGTCGGCTCGTCGAGCAGAAGCACGTTGGGCTCGTCCATGAGGATGCGCAACACCTGGAGTCGCCGCCGTTCACCACCGGAGAGGTCGCCCACGCGGACCTGCTGGCGCGGTCCTGGGAAGCCGAGGCGTTTGGCGAGCGAGGACGCCGTGACCTCCTTGCCGCCGAGCATCGTGACCTTGCGGACCTCTTCGACCGCGTCGATGACCCGGCTGTTGCTGAGGCGGTCGAGCTCGCGCACATCCTGGGTCAGGTGACCGATCCGGACGGTGAGTCCTTCCTTGCGCTTGCCCGCGGTCAGTGGGATCTCGCCCGCGAGGGCGCGCAGGAGCGTCGACTTGCCGGAGCCGTTGACCCCGACGATGCCGATGCGAGCACCGGGCGCGAGGTGCCAGGTGAGGCGTTCGAGCAGCGTGCGGTCGCCAAGAGAGACCGACGCATCGAGCAGGTCGATGACGTCCTTGCCCAGGCGACTCGTCGCAAACGCCATGAGCTCGACGTCGTTGCGCGGCTCCGGCTCGTCCTCGATGAGGGCGTTGGCGGCGTCGATGCGGAACTTCGGCTTCGAGGTGCGGGCGGGCGGACCGCGGCGCAGCCAGGCCAGTTCCTTGCGGAGCAGGTTGTTGCGACGCTCGGCGGTGACCTTGGCCATCCGCTCGCGCTCAGCCTTGGCCAACACGTAGGCGGCATAGCCACCGTCAAACCCGTTGACCTGACCGTCGACGACCTCCCACGTGCGAGTGGCAATGGCGTCGAGGAACCACCGGTCGTGGGTGATCGCGACGAGAGCGTTGTCGGGCCGGGACCGGTGTTGGACAAGGTGATCGGCAAGCCACGCGACACCCTCGACGTCGAGGTGGTTCGTCGGCTCGTCGAGCAGCAGGATGTCGGGGTTCTGGACGAGCAGTGAGGCCAGCGCGAGTCGGCGACGCTCACCACCGGACTTGCCGGCAACGGTGGACTCCAGGCCGCTGAGTGCCGGGGCATCGAGACCTCCGAGCAGACCGGTGAGGACGTCGCGGACGCGCGAGTCGCCCGCCCAGACGTATTCCTCGAGGTCGCCCAGCACGACCTCGCGCACTGTCGCGTTGGGGTCGAGTGTGTCGTCCTGAGTCAGGACACCCACGGTGCCACCACCCAAGCGAGCCACCCGGCCACTGTCGACAGAGCGCTCGCCGGCGAGGACGCGCAGCAGCGTCGTCTTGCCGCCGCCGTTGCGCCCGACGATGCCGATGCGATCGCCACCCGAGACACCGAGTGAGACACCGTCGAGCACCTGAGCAGTGCCGAGCGCGAGGGCAGCGCGCTCGACCGAGATGAGGACGGCCACTAGTCGACCCGAGCCGGGATGACGTGGGCGCCATGGACCGGCCCGATGGCCTTGCGCACTTCACGCGCGGCACCGGTGGCGGTCAGGGCAACAGTGAGGTCGATGGCGGATTCGACGTCCTCGACGAGGAACGCGACCGTGGGCCCCGACCCGGAGACGATGCCTCCGAGAGCACCGAACTCCATGCCGCTGGCGAGAAGCTCGCCGAGCTCGGGACGCAACGAGATCGCGGCCTCCTGCAGGTCGTTGCTCAGCTGCGGCGCGAGGATGTGCGGATCGCCCGAGCGCAGGGCGATCATCAGCTCGGAGGTGGGTTCGGGCGAGGCATCCGTGCGGTGTGCCCTGCCACGCAGGCGGTCGCACTCGGCATAGACGTCGGGCGTCGACAGGCCGATGTCGCTCATCGCGAACACCCAGTGATAGCTGCCCCGGGCGAGAACCGGCGCGAGCCGCTCACCTCGACCACTGCCCACGGCCGTGCCGCCACGGATGAGGAAGGGGACATCGGAACCCAGCTCCGCGGCATACTCCTCGAGTTCTTCGGTCGACAGACCGAGCGCCCAGAGACGGTCACAGGCCACGAGGGCCGCAGCAGCGTCGGCCGAGCCGCCAGCCATGCCGCCGGCGACCGGGATCGTCTTGGCGATGGACACGTGCACGGGGGTGTCGACGCCAGCCTCCTGCGCCAGCAGTCGAGCGGCGCGCAAGGCCAGATTGCTCGCATCCGTGGGAACGACGTCGGAGTTGGGGCCCGTGACCGAGCAGCCCCAGTCGTCGTCGAGAGCCACCGTGATGTCGTCGTGGAGGTTGACCGCCTGATAGACCGTCGAGAGCGAGTGGAAGCCGTCGTCACGCAGGGAACCGACGAGGAGTTCGAGGTTGACCTTGGCGGGGACGCGCACCGTGACGGGGGTGGGGTCCGAGTGGGCCGAGGTCATGTCGCCCACCCTAGTCATGGCAGGGGCGCTCCCTGACATTCACGCTCTGCGCGAACATGCTCGCGCGGGCGACGAGGCCGCGGTCAACTGGTCCCATGCGACTTCTCGTTCTTGGTGGAACGGCCATGCTCGGACGGGCCGTAGCGACTCAGGGCGTCACGGACGGTCACGAGGTGACGTGTGTGGCGCGTGGAGTCGCCGGAACGGTGCCCGACGGCGTCCGGTGGGTCCGCGGCGACCGCGACCTGCCTGACGGCCTGGCCGGTGTGACTGGCTCCGGAGCGCGGTGGGACGCCGTCATCGACGTGTCACGCCAGCCCGGGCAGGTGCGCAGCGCGGTCGACGCACTCGAACCACTTGCTTCGACGTTCGTCTTCGTCTCCACGGGCAACGTGTATGCCGACCACTCCGGTCTGTCGACCGACGAATCCGTGGCGCTGTTGGCGCCGTTCGACGGCGATGTCATGAGCGACATGTCCGTGTATGGCGAGGCCAAGGTGGCATGCGAGCTCGCGGTGCTTGAAGGCTTCGGGGCTGACCGATCACTCATTGCGCGCGCCGGCCTCATCGGGGGTCCGGGTGACTCCTCGGGTCGATCCGGCTGGTGGCCCTGGCGCTTCGCCCATCCGGCCGGAGTCGCCGACGCGGTCCTCACGCCGGACGACCCGGAGTTGCCGATGGCGATCATCGACGCTCGGGACCTCGCGTGGTGGCTCGTGCGCTGCGCCGACTCGGGGTCGTCGGGGATCTTCGATGCGGTCGGTGAACCCGACACCGTTGGTGGGCTCCTGCTCGCGGCCCGCTCGGTCACCGGCCATGACGGTCCGGTCGTTTCGGCATCGGCCGCGTGGTTGGCCGAGCACGGCGTGCAGGAGTGGATGGGTGACGACAGCCTCCCGCTCTGGATCTCCGACCCGGACTGGCGCGGCTTCGCATCGCACACCGGCGCTGCGGCCCGCGCGGCCGGCCTGACCTGCCGCCCGGTGGCGGACACGCTCCGGGACGCAGCGGCATACGAAGAAAATCGTGCGGCAACCGACCCGAGAAGGTGCGGGCTCAGCGATGCGACGGAGAGGCGACTACTCGCCCTGCTCGGCCACTGAGGTTCCGGACGTCGCGGGACGACGAGCACTGGCGATCGCCGCGAACTGATGCACGTCGAGCTGCTCACCGCGGGTGCGCGGATCAATCCCGGCGGCAACGAGGGCAGCCTCGGCGTTCTGTGGCGAGCCGGCCCACGTAGCGAGCGCCGCGCGCAGGGTCTTGCGGCGTTGGGCGAACGCTGCATCGATGCAGGCGAAGACCTCTTGGCGGGTGGCCTCGGTCTGCGGGGGCTCGCGGCGGACGAACTTGACGAGGCCGGAGTCGACGTTGGGCACGGGCCAGAACACCGACCGGCTGACGTTGCCGGCGAGGGCGACGTCGGCATACCAGGCAGCCTTGACGCTCGGCACGCCATAGATCTTGGAGCCGGGCTTGGCCGCCAGCCGCTCGGCAACCTCGAGTTGCACCATGACCAGGATGCGCTCGAGGCTCGGGAAGCGCTCGAGGAAGTTGAGGACCACAGGCACCGAGATGTTGTAGGGCAGGTTGGCGACCAGGGCCGTCGGGGGCTCGCCAGGCAGTTCCTCGACGCGCAGGGCATCAGCGTGGACCACGGTGAGCCGCTCGACCATCTCGGGCGCGACCAACGCGACAGTCTCGGGGAGACCACCAGCCAGAACTGGGTCGACCTCGACGACGGTGACGTGCCGGGCGACGGGCAGGAGAGCCAGCGTGAGCGAGCCGAGACCCGGGCCGATCTCGACGACGACGTCCTGCGCGCCCACACCAGCCACCCGGACGATGCGCTGGACGGTGTTGGCGTCGATGACGAAGTTCTGACCCCAGGTCTTGGTGGGGCGGATACCGAAGCGGGTCGCCAGTTCGCGGATCTGCGCAGCCCCGAGGAGCCCTGACGTCGACATGCCCGACAGCCTATGACGCGCTCTCACGACGACTGGACGGCGATCGAGACGCGTTGCCGTCCCCGTGCCCGGATCCACGCGTTCATCGGCGCCTCGACGCCGTGATGGACGAGCCCGGCGAGGGCGATGCTCACCATGAGCACCACGAGCAAGAGGGCCAGGCCCGGGATCGCAGGCAGCGCCGGGTGGGAGACGAGTGTGTGCTCGATGACGCGCATCACGAGAATGTGCACCAGGTAGAACGCAAAGGACCACTCCCCCAGTCGCACCATCCGGGGGCGCGACAGCCACCGAGCCAACGGCGGTCCGGGTCGGCTCTGGGACTGGCACCAGCCCAGGGCTCCGATGAGCGCAACGAACCCGGTCAGCGTGGCGAGCGCCACGGCATACGGCGGGGTGGTGAGCGAGGCGAGGACCCAGCCACCGGCCGCGAGGAGAAGCGCCCAGCCCAGACGTTGCACAGGCCAGGCACCGAGCCGCACCAGCCGCGCCGTTGCGACCCCGGCGACGAACTCGGGCAGGCGCGTCAGGGGCACCCGGCTCAGATCCACCGTCAAGGCATCGATCAGCAGAGCAGCGACGAGGGCGCACACCGCCGCCAGCCCCAGACACGTCCAGGCCCGCCGCTGACCACCCCGAGCGACGAGCAAGACCACCGCGGGGAAGAGCGCATAGAAAAACGCTTCGCACGCCAGGGACCAGCTCACGGGGTTCCCGGCCTGGGACCAGCCGGGCACCCACGAGCCGACGAGAGCCGCGTTGGCGACCATCGCACCCCAGCCTCCGGTCTCTGCACGAGGACCCAGCGACGGAGCGATCGTGAGCCCGAGGAGCAGGGCCACGACGGCCGTCGCCAGGTGCAACGGCACGACGCGAGCGACACGGCGCCGCCAGAACGAACGCGGCCCCTCACCGGGCCGGTGCGACCACAGCAGCACGAACCCGGAAAGGATGAAGAAGAAGCTCACACCCACGTGCCCGGCGCCGCCGACGGTGAGCAGGGCTCGTTGCGAACCGCCGGACAGGTAGGCCGCCAGCCCGGCGTGATGGAGGAACACGGCGAGCGCAGCCAGCCAACGGGCACCGGTCAGCGCAGGCAACGATGCTGCTGAAGGTTCCCCCGACATGGGCCTGAGACTAACCAGCGAACGCACGGAGGCCATGCGCCCCACCGAGGTGGGAGGCACGGCCTCAGAGCGGGCGTTCATGGTCAGGCTGCGTGTGCGCAACCCCAGGGGCCCAAGCCAGCCTTGGCGTAGTAGCGGTTGGCGACGGTGATCTGCTGCGCGCGCGAGGCCAGGTCGGCCCGCGAGGCGAAGTCGGCGCCACCGTTGGCGAGCCAGGAGCCTCGGTCGAACTGGAGACCGCCGTAGTAGCCGTTGCCCGTGTTGATCGACCAGTTGCCACCGGACTCACACTGGGCGATGCGATCCCACATCGCGGCGTTGCTGAGGTTGATCCCAGCACCAGAGGTGTTGCCTGCGGAAGGTCGCGGGGCAGAGGACGTCTTGGGAGCCGTGACGGCCTGGGGAGCCGCTGCAGCCTTGGGAGCCACCGGCCTGGCCTTGGTGCCAACGGCAACGATCTCGGTCACGGGGGCCGTGAGGACCTTGCTGCTGATCTCCTTGGTGGCGGTGACCTTGCCGTCAACGATGGTGCGAGCGAGGGTGACCGACTTGGAGCCGTCCTTGCCTGCCGTGAGGACCTTGCGCGTCCCGGTGTAGAGCGCGGCGTCCTTCTTGGTGGTGCTCGCGTGCGCGACCTTGACGGTGCTCGTCTCGTTCTTGAGCACGACACGCTGGACCGTGATGCCGAGACCGTTCGTGAGCGCGGTCGTGGGCGCGGGCGACACCTTGTCGTCCTTGTCGTAGGTGACACCGAACTCACGCAGGGCGTCAGCGACGGTGGCAGACGTGGAGGTGTGCGACAGCTTCTTCTTGTCGACGTTCACCGTCACGGTCTTGGGCGTCGTGAGGGTCAGGGCGAGGCCCTGGCGGCCAAGAGCCTGCGAGCGGGAGGCGGAGAGCTTGGCGTCGCTGCCGGCGCGGATGTTCAGGTCGCGCAGCGCGGCGTCAACGGTCCTGGCCGTCGTCCAGTACTCCTTCTTGACACCGTCGATGGTGACGGTGAGCTTGCGCCCGTAACGCACGGAGATCGTGTCACCGTCGGAGAGCGCAGAGCCGGCAGAGGGGACGACCTGGTCGTGCTCGCCGAGGGTGATGCCCTTCTTGGCAAGGGCGTCGCCCACGGTCGAGCCAAAGACGTGCATGGATGAGGACTGACCGTCGACGGACAGTGCGACAGCCTTGTCGAGGTGCGCAACGCCGAAGGAACCGGCGGCCACGGTCAGTGCAGCAGCACCTTGGGCAGCAAAGCGCAGGGGACGAGAAATCAAGAGTGCTCCGATGATCGAATTCTCCGGACACCAGCGCGAGCGACGGCCTCAGGGGTGGACCGCGGGACTCCCAGGGGAAGTGGCCCGACAACAGGAGAGCGAGGTCCGCGTGGCGTCACCGCCGGCGTCCTCGCCTCTGTCTTCGCCCGAAGCCCAGCTCCGGCCAACCCATCAACCATGAGGGGGAAAAGGGGCAAAGGTCAAATTTTGGTAACGGTGATCCGGCCCACGGAGGTCGCGGATGGTGCAGGCGTGGCCGGTGTGACTTGGTCGCGCGCTCACCACGGGCCGTAGACCCGCTCCGAGTTCTCGGACAGCGCCTGGCACAGCGTGGACACCGCGACCCCGAGGGTCGCGGCCATCGCCCGGACCGTGAGCGGGACGAGGTAGGGGGCATTCACGGAGCCTCGCCACGGGTGGGGCGTGAGGTAGGGCGCATCGGTCTCGACAAGCAACCGATCCAGCGGAGTGACGGACAGGGCGTCTCGCAGTCCGTGGGCGCTCTTGAAGGTCACCGTGCCCGCGAACGAGAGGTAGTAGCCGCGCTCAGCACACGCCTGCGCCATGGTCAGATCGCCCGAGAAGCAATGCAGGACAGTCGAATTCGGCGCCCCTTCCTCCTCAAGGATGCGCATCACGTCGGCGTGCGCATCACGGTCGTGGATCTGCAGGGCCTTGTCGAGCCGCTTGGCCAGATCGATGTGCCACCGGAAGCCGTCCTCCTGCGCCGCGTGCCCCTTCGGCCCGGTCCGGAAGTGGTCGAGCCCGGTCTCCCCGATCACCCGGATTCGTGGGTGCGCTGCCAGGTCTTCAATCTCGGCGTATGCCGCGTCGAGACGTCCGCTGTCGGCCAACCCGGGCACCTCGTTGGGATGCAGAGCCACCCCACCGAGCATCGACGAGAAGGTGTCGATCATCTCGATGGTGGCCCGGGCCCCAGGGAGATCACAACCGATCTGCACGACGCGGTCGACACCGACAGCTTTGGCCTTGGCCAGGGCATCGGCGACATCGACGGGGTGACCCTCGCGCTCGATGTCGAGGTGCGTGTGGTTGTCGACGACGGCGATCGGCAGAGGTTCGGGGAGGTCGGGGATCCCCCTGGTCGATGCTGTGGAGGTGCTCACGACTGTTGGAGCCGCTCGAGCTCCTCGTCGATGACGCCCTCGTCGAGCTTGACGAAGACTCCCGTCGGTTTGGCGATCGGGGCACCAACGCTCACCGGACGGGACTCCCAGGACGGCGTGGCGCTGTAGTCGCCGGTGATGATCGGATAGGTGCGCTCCTTGTCGCCCTCATCCAGACCGTGCACCTCCTGCACGACCGGCATGGAGATGAAATCGCCCTCGCCACCGAGAAAGGCGTGCACCCGATTGGAGGCGTGCGGCAGGAACGGCGCCAGGATCGTGTTGAGATCGCTGACGCACTGGATGAGCGTGTGCAAGATGGTGGCGAGACGCTCGCGCTGGTCATCGCCCTTGAGCTTGAACGGCTCGGTGTCGCTGACGTACTTGTTGACGTCCCCCACGGCCCGCATGGCCTCGTTGACCGCGGCCTTGATGCGCTGTTTGGCGAGCAGGTTTCCGACGGTGTCGAAGGCCTTGAGGGTCGCGGCGCGCACGGCCTCGTCCACCGGCTCCAAGGGTCCTGGCTGCGGGATCTCGCCGAAGTTCTTGGCGATCATGGCACCCGTGCGGTTGACGAGGTTGCCCCAGCCGGCGACGAGTTCGGAATTGTTGCGCTGCACGAACTCGGCCCAGGTGAAGTTGCTGTCCTGGTTCTCGGGGCCCGCAGCACAGATGAAGTAGCGGATCGGGTCGGGGCCGTAGCGCTCGAGAACCTCGCGGATGCCGATGACGTGACCACGGCTGGAGGAGAACTGCTTGCCCTCCATCGTGAGGTACTCACTGCTCACGACCTCGGTCGGCAGGTTCAGGACACCAAACGAACCGGGCTCTCCCCCGCGACTGCCACGGCCGGCATACGCCAGAAGTTCGGCCGGCCAGATCTGGGAGTGGAAGGTGATGTTGTCCTTGCCCATGAAGTAGTAGGACTGCGCATCCTCGGTGTTCCACCATTCGCGCCAGCGCTCGGGCTCGCCGATGCGGCGAGCCCACTCGACCGAGGCGGACAGGTAGCCGACGACGGCGTCGAACCAGACATAGAGACGCTTGGCGTGCTGGTCCTCCCAGCCTTCGAGCGGGACCGGGATCCCCCAGTCGATGTCGCGGGTCATGGCGCGTGGCCGGATGTCGTCGAGGATGTTGAGGCTGAACTTGATGACGTTGGGGCGCCACGTGCCGCTCGCCTCCCGGCCCTCGAGCCACTCGCGCAACGCATCCGCGAGCGCCGGCAGGTCGAGGAAGAAGTGCTGGGTCTCGACGAAGTTGGGCGTCTCGCCGTTGATCTTGGACGTGGGGTCGATGAGGTCGGTCGGCTCGAGTTGGTTGCCGCAGTTGTCGCACTGGTCGCCGCGTGCCTCGGTGTAGCCGCAGATCGGGCAGGTGCCCTCGATGTAGCGGTCCGGCAGCGTGCGGCCGGTGCTCGGGCTGATCGCGCCACGGGTCGTCTGCTCGATCATGTAGCCGTTCTTGTGGACCTGCGTGAACAGCTCCTGCGCGACGGAGTAGTGGTTGGCCGTCGTCGTGCGCGTATAGAGGTCGTAGGAGCAGCCGAGGTCGGCGAGCTCCTGCGCGATGATGGCGTGGTTCTTGTCGACGAGCTCCTGCGGAGTGACGCCCTCCTGGTCGGCAAGAACGAGGATCGGGGTGCCGTGCTCGTCGGAGCCGCTCACCATGAGCACGTCGTGTCCAGCCATCCGCATGTAGCGGCTGAAGACGTCGGAGGGCACACCGAACCCGGCCACATGGCCGAGGTGGCGCGGACCGTTGGCGTACGGCCAGGCGACAGCGCTGAGGATTTTGGTCACGTCTGAATCCTAGGCGGCGCAGGCGACCTCGTTTGTTGCCGCATCCCGCCGCACAGATCGGCTCATGAACCTCTTCGGTGCTCGCACACCGGATCGATCCGGTGTGCGAGCACGGGCACGGTTCGGAAACCGCTGTGGGTATGCCGTGCAGGTCATGGCCCGTTTCGAGTAGACATGTCCTGAGAGGGGCGCAGGTGGCGTGCCGAAAAACCAGGAGGTTGACCCGTGATCGCCGCACTCACCGGCATGGGGCTGTCCGCCGCGGCGGGACTCAACGCCTACATCCCGTTCATGATCGTCGCGCTCATCGCCCGTTTCACCGACGTCATCACTCTCCCCTCGAGCTTTCAGTGGATCGAGTCGCCTTGGGCGATCGGCGTCGGCGCGCTGCTGCTCCTCACCGAGCTCGTCCTCGACAAGATTCCCGCGGTCGACACGGTCAACGACGCGATCCAGACGTTCATCCGGCCGAGCATGGGTGGGCTGATCTTCGCCGCGACCAACGCTGCAGAGTCCATCGACAAGTCGACGTTCATGGGCGACAACCCCTGGGTGGGGGTGGTCCTCGGCATTGCCGTATCTGGTCTGGTGCACTCCGGCAAGATGGCTGCTCGCCCCGCGATCAATGCCGGCACCCTCGGCATGGGAGCTCCCGTGGTGTCCACCGCTGAGGACGGGGCATCGCTCGGGTTGTCCCTCGTCGCGATCTTCATCCCGATCCTCGTGATCTTCGCGCTGATCGGGCTGGCCTGGCTCCTCGTGTGGATGTGGCTCAAGGTCCGCCGGTGGAAGAAACGGCGACTCGAACGCGGTGGTCCCGACCCGGCATACCCACGCGTCTGAAAGCCGACGTCCAGCGGACGTCGACGTTCGCTGCCTAGGCTGCGCTCCATGGAGGCATCGATCGAGCAGCGCGCGTTGAGCCGACGCGATGTGCTCATCGAGACGTGGCTGGTGCTCGGCGTCTCGCTGGGTGCCTCTGCGATCTGGAGCGTGCTCTCCCTGATCCGCAAGCTCACCGCCGAAGTTTCGCTGAGCAAACAGACGACGGCGATGAACTCCTCGATCACGCCGGATCGCCCATGGCTCGACCTCACCTACCAGCTCGTGGGGATCTCGCTGGCGCTCGTGCCAGTCGTGCTGGCGCTGCACCTGCTCGCGCGCAGTGACGTGCGGGCCCGGTTCACGATTGGGGCGGACTGGACGCAGCCCGCTCGAGATCTTGTGCGCGGAATCGGGCTCGCAGCTCTCGTCGGCCTTCCCGGACTCGCCCTGTATGCCGTGGCGCGAGCTCTCGACCTCAACACCACCATCGCGGCGGCGAACCTGACCAAGGTGTGGTGGGCGGTGCCGGTGCTGGTGCTCGCGGCGGCGCAGAACGCGCTGCTCGAGGAGGTCGTGATGATCGGCTACCTCTTCACCCGCTGGGGACAGGCCGGCTGGTCGACCACACGCATCATGGTGTCATCGGCGCTCATCCGCGGCTCGTACCACCTGTATCAGGGCTTCGGTGGCTTCGTCGGCAACGCGATCATGGGGCTGATCTTCGGGTTCATCTACACGAAGACCAAGCGCGTCGGGCCGCTCGTGGTCGCCCACACGGTCCTCGACGTCGTCGCCTTCGTCGGCTACACGTTGCTCAAGAACCACCTCAGCTGGCTCTGACCCCGTCACGAGGCACGGGTCGGGGCCGGTGTGACGGGTCGGCCCGCCCGGCCACCCCGACCGGTCACGCAACCCCCGACCGGTGGCCGAGGTCAAACCACGTCGAGCGCCGCTCGGGCCGAACCCCCTTCTCGCCCAGGATGGCAAGCAGCTGCTCGGGACGCAGCACATTGCTCCACACCCAACGTGCCACGTGGGTCTGTCGCCGAAGCCGGTCCTCACGCTTCTTCTCGGCCCACAGGACCCGACCCACCTCCTCATGGCTGGCGCCGGGCGGGAGGCGATACTTCGTTCGGCCATCGAACTCCCCCACCACTCCCTCCCACCAGAAGTCGACGTCACCAATGTGCCCATCGCGGTCGGAGAAGGTGACCTGCAACCGCGGCTTCGGGAGCTGTAGGCGGAACATCTGCACTCGCGAGAAACTCTCTCCCGCAGACATGCTCAGCCCATCGGTGAGCCCCACCGCCGTCTGAGCACGTGCGCGCCCGGGCGCTCGAGCTGGCACCAGGGCCATCTCCTCCTCGAGATCTGCGCGCGTGCACAGGGCATGCCTGAGGCAGTAGTCACCCGCAGTGACAGCATCCTGCAAGGTGCCGTATCGCGCCAGGTCGACGACCGTGCGTGCCGGCGGGGTGACCAAGACGCCCTGCATGCGAATGCACTGCGCCTCTGCGCCAAGAAGTGGACGTAGCACCGAGGAACCGCTGACCCCGCGGCGCGTCACCAGATGGCGCACCGTCGTGGGCCAGCCACTGATCCGTGGAAGACCCAGGACCGCAGCCGCTGCCTCCCTGGCGAACTGCAATGAGTCGCCCTCGTGATGGGCG
Source organism: Knoellia sp. (assembly GCA_039917755.1). Lineage (GTDB taxonomy): Bacteria > Actinomycetota > Actinomycetes > Actinomycetales > Dermatophilaceae > Knoellia. Next base: position 14,882 of record JBDSIV010000012.1, read on the forward strand.
CGAGCCGTGGCGTGCACCAGGGCTGCGTGACGATCCACCGGAGTCAGTTCTGCACACCTCGATGCTGGCAACCACACACCGGTCCGGATCTGCTGCCACCCACCGCGACTCGGTTCGACCCCGAGGCGTCGCAGGTCGGCAGTGCGACGCAACTGGCTCGGATCGAAGGGCAAGTGAGGTGCTGGTCCGAGCATCAGCCGAGGATGGCAGGTTCCATCGACTTGGCCGCCGAGTTGTCCACAGGCCCCCTCCGAAGGCCGCACCAGTCGGGCCCTGTGTGACGGGTCGGCGCCGCCTGACCTCCCGACCGGTCACCCCAACCCCGACTGGTCGCACAACTCCCGCAAAATGGCCAAACCGCCGCAAAGGTGAGCACGCGGCATACCGAACACATCCGGTATGCCGCGTGCGTGCGTTGCGTCGTAGGCTCAGCGACCGTGCTTGAGCGCGGTGCGCAGGTCCAGGTTGAGCTGGGAGATGACGTCCTGCGGGATGCCCTTGGGGCACGCCTGCGAGCATGCGCCGATGTTGGTGCAGCCACCGAAGCCCTCGTGGTCGTGCTGGTTGACCATCGAGACGACGCGGGCGTCGCGCTCGGGCTGACCCTGGGGCAGCTCACCGAGGTGGGTGATCTTGGCGCCCATGAAGAGCATCGCGCTGGCGTTGGGGCAGGCCGCGACGCATGCACCACAACCGATGCACTCAGCCGCCATGAAGGCTCGGTCCGCGTGGTCCTTGGGGACGGGTGCGGCGTGCGCGTCGGGAGCAGCACCGGTGTTGGCGGAGATGAAGCCGCCCGACTGGATGATGCGGTCGAACGAGCCCCGGTCGACGACGAGGTCACGCACGATCGGGAACGCCTCGGCGCGCCACGGCTCGACGGTGATCGTCTCGCCATCCTTGAACGAGCGCATGTGCAGCTGGCACGTCGTCGTCTTCTCGGGGCCGTGGGCATGGCCGGAGATCATCAGGCCACACATGCCGCAGATGCCTTCGCGACAGTCGCTGTCGAACGCGATCGGCTCCTCTCCCTTGGCGTTGAGGTCCTCGTTGAGGACGTCCAACATCTCGAGGAAGGACATGTCCGGGCTGATGTCCGACACCTGGTAGGTGACGAGCCCGCCCCGGTCGTTGGGGCCGGTCTGACGCCAGATCTTGAGGGTGAGATTCACTTGTAGCTCCGCTGCTTCAGCTCGATGAACTCGTACACGAGGTCTTCCTTGTGGAGGATGGGGGCGCCCATGCCTGCGCCGACGCCTTCCTGCTCTCCGGTCGGCGGCGTGAACTCCCAAGCCGCGACGTAGGCGAACTCGTCGTCATGACGCAGCGCCTCACCGTCCTCGGTCTGGCTCTCGGCCCGGAAGTGACCGCCACAGGACTCGCGGCGGTGCAGGGCGTCGATGCACATGAGCTCACCCAGCTCGAGGAAGTCGGCAACGCGGCCGGCCTTCTCGAGCGACTGGTTGAGGGTGTCGGCTGAGCCGAGCACCTTGACGTTGCGCCAGAACTCGTCACGCAACCCCCGGATGAGGTCGATGCCCTTGCGCAGGCCCTCCTCGGAGCGCTCCATGCCGCAGTACTCCCACATGATGTTGCCGAGCTCGCGGTGGAAGCTGTCGACGCTGCGCTCACCGTTGATGGCGAGGAACCGAGCCGTGCGCTCCTCCACCTCGGCGCGCGCCGCCACGACCGATGGGCTGTCCTCGGTGAGGGCGTTGGCCGGGACCTTGGCGAGGTAGTCGCGGATCGTGTTGGGCAGGACGAAGTAGCCGTCGGCCAGACCCTGCATGAGGGCCGAGGCGCCGAGACGGTTGGCGCCGTGGTCGGAGTAGTTGGCCTCACCGGCGACGAACAGGCCGGGGATCGAGGACTCCAGGTCGTAGTCGACCCACAGCCCACCCATGACGTAGTGAACTGCCGGATAGATGCGCATCGGCGTCTCGTACGGGTTCTCACCGGTGATCTGGGCATACATGTCGAAGAGGTTGCCGTACTTCTCCTCCACCGCCGCACGACCCAGACGCGCGATGGCATCGGCGAAGTCGAGGTAGACCCCACGGCGGAAGTCGCCGACCACCGGGCCCACCCCGCGGCCCTCGTCGCAGACGTTCTTGGCCTGACGCGAAGCGATGTCACGGGGCACGAGGTTGCCGAACGACGGGTAGATCCGCTCGAGGTAGTAGTCGCGGTCGTCCTCACCCAGCTCGCGCGGGTCCTTGTCGCAGTCCTCGCGACGCTTGGGCACCCAGATGCGACCGTCGTTGCGCAGCGACTCCGACATGAGGGTCAGCTTCGACTGGTGCTCACCGGACACGGGGATGCAGGTCGGGTGGATCTGCGTGTAGCAGGGGTTGGCCATGTGGGCGCCCTTGCGGTGTGCCCGCCAGGACGCGGTGACGTTGGAGCCCATCGCGTTGGTGGACAGGAAGAAGACGTTGCCATAGCCACCAGAGGCGAGCACGACGACGTCCGCGAGGTGGGTCTCGATCGCGCCGGTGACGAGGTCGCGGGCGATGATCCCGCGAGCCCTCTTCACGCCATCATCAGCTGAGTCATCAATGATGACTTCAAGCATCTCGTGGCGGGTGAAGGTCTCGACCGTGCCGGCGGCGACCTGACGCTCAAGCGCCTGGTAGGCACCGATGAGCAGCTGCTGACCTGTCTGACCACGCGCATAGAAGGTGCGCGACACCTGCACGCCACCGAAGGAGCGGTTGTCGAGCAGGCCGCCGTACTCGCGGGCGAAGGGAACACCCTGTGCAACGCACTGGTCGATGATGTTGGCGCTGACCTCGGCCAGGCGATAGACGTTGGTCTCGCGCGAGCGGTAGTCCCCGCCCTTGACCGTGTCGTAGAAGAGGCGCTGGACGGAGTCGCCGTCCTCCTTGTAGTTCTTGGCCGCGTTGATGCCGCCCTGCGCGGCGATGGAGTGGGCCCGACGCGGAGAGTCCTGGAAGCAGAAGGACTTCACGTGGTAGCCGGCCTCGCCGAGCGTCGCGGCGGCCGCGCCACCGGCCAGTCCGGTGCCGACGATGATGACCGACATCTTGCGTCGGTTGGTCGGGTTGACCAGGCCCGCCTCGAACTTGCGACGGGTCCACTTCTTGTCGATGGGACCGTCCGGCGCCTTGTGGTCCGCGACGGGCGCACCCTCGGTGTAGAGGCCCTGAATCAAGCCAGTGCTGGGGTTCTTGTCAGTCATGTTCTGCAACACCTTCAGTCAATCAGGCCGAATGCGATGGACAGCGGCGGGATGAGGAACCCCACGACGATGAGGGCGGCGATGACGAGCCCGATCGTCATGGCCCGCACGTGCGCCTTGGGTGACCCGGTCCAACCGAGGGTCTGCTGGGCGCTGTAGACGCCGTGCTTGAGGTGCATGAAGAGGGCGATCATCGCAGCCACATAGATCAGCACCATCCACCACACCTGGAAGCTCGCCACGACGAGCTGGTAGGGGTTGTCGACGATGTTGGCGCCCTGCTTGTCGGAGTTGACCGAGATCTTGACGATCGTGAACTGCAGCAGGTGCCACACGAGGAAGACGAGGATGAAGACACCACCCCAGCGCATCCACTTCGAGGTCGCGGCACTCTTGACGGCGGCATACTTCGTGCGACGAGCGTTGCCCGCGCGACTCCAGAGGGCGAACGCGGCATAGGTGTGCCCGATGAGGGACAGGATCAGCACGACCCGCACAATCCACAGCAGACCCCCGTGCGGGAGCATCGGCTCGCCGAACGAGCGCAGGTGCTCCGCGTAAGTGTTGAACGCCTCCTCTCCCGCCAGGGCCTTGAGGTTTCCGTACATGTGCAGGAGCAGATATCCGACAAAGACCAGGCCGGTCACTGCCATGAGCAGCTTGAGCGCGATCGTCGTGCTCCGCGCCGTGGTCCCGCGTGGGGAGAGCGTCGTCGTGGGCATGGACGAAAGGTACCGCGCGCCGACGCCCGATATGCGCTGAGGCAGACCTAACTCATGTGTGAGATAGGCACGTTACCGATGCGTAGGCATTTCTCCCTGTATGCCGTCGGCTCATCAGGCATCGAGCCGGGCCAACTCCTGCGGGCTGAGCTCGAGGTCCGCCGCGGCGGCGGAGTCGGTGATCGACTGGGGACGCTTGGCACCGGGGATGGGGATGACGACGGGCGACTGCGCCAGCTCCCAGGCAAGCGCGACCTGCTGCGCGCTCACCCCGCGCTCATCGGCCACCTCGGCGAAAACCGGGAACGACGTGGCGAGGTCCTTGGCGCCACTGAGGCCGCCGAGCGGGCTCCACGGGAGGAAGGCGAGCCTGAGCTCCTCGCAGACGTCGATCTCGGGCCGGCTGCTGCGGAACGCCGGACTGAACTGGTTCTGGACACTGACGAGCGAGTCACCGAGCACAGCGTGGGCGGCGCGGATCTGGTCGGGATCTGCGTTGGACAGGCCGACCCTGGCCACCTTGCCGCTGTCGGCGATCTCCTTGAGCGTGCCGATGACCTCGTCGTAGGGCACGGCGGGGTCGGGACGGTGATGCTGCCACAGGGCTATCTGGTCGATGCCGAGCCTGCCGAGGCTGTCGTCGACGGCCTGACGCAGGTGGCCGGCGGAGCTGTCGGTCCCCCATTCACCACCCTCACGGCGCACGTGGCCACCCTTGGTGGCGAGGAAAACACGGTCGCGCACACCAAGCTCGTCGAGGATCGAGGCGATGAGGCGCTCGTTCTCACCTTGGGCCTGCGCGCCCTTCTCTGCGCCGGGCCCGTAGGCATCGGCGGTGTCGAACAGCGTCACTCCCGCATCGAGAGCCGCCCGCACGGTGTCGAGGAGCTGCTGCCGGGGCTGGGTGCCGCTCTGGTCAAAGGTCATCAGGCCCAGGCCGATCGCGCCGACCTGCGTGTCTCCCACGTTGCGTGTCTTCATCTCCCCAACCTAACGACCGCATCTGACAGGAACCTGAGCGACGTATGCCGCCCGCTCACCTGCCGCCGCGCCTGCCCAAACCGGTTCGCGAACCATCCCTGCGCTCGCCGTCCGGATCGATCAGCTTCGCGAGCGCAGCAAGGGTTCGCGAACCGTTCCGTGCCGATGAAACCCCCCGGCGACGTGCCCCTTGGTGCAGGCGTGCGCGCAGCATTCCGTGGTCGGATGGACTCATGTCGCCGCGCACGAACGTGAGCTCCGTCCTCAACCTGGGGCCGCTTCCTGCCGGACCGGAGCAACCGCCCATGAGCGTGGATCCGAACGAGATCCGCGGCATCCTCGAGCAGGATCGACAGGCCACGCTCGAGCGGCTGGCGGCCCTGACCGGCGACTTCGAACGGATCGTGGACGCGTCGCGCGACAGCAACGCCGACGATGAGCACGACCCCGAGGGAGCAACGATCGCGTTCGAGCGTTCCCAGGTCGACGCCCTGATGCAGCAGGCACGCAGTCACCTCGTGGAGATCGAGGCCGCGCTCTCCCGCCTCGCCGACGGCACCTACGGCGGGTGCGAGAAGTGCGGCCTCCAGATCACCGAGGCTCGACTACTGGCGCGACCCACAGCGAGAACCTGTGTCACCTGCCCCGCCCACTGACTCGTCCCGGAACGAGCGGAGGGTTTCCGTTGGGTCCGGAGGGCGAATCACCCTCCGGACCCAACAGAAACCCTCATGGGGAGCAAAAGTTGGGGTCAGGGCTTTTGGGCGGCCAGGGCGGCGTTGTAGAGGGCTGACTTGGACAGGCCAGTGGCCGAGGCGACATCGGCGCACGCGTCCTTGAGCCGCTCCCCCGCCGCGACCCGGTCCAGGATCGAGGTCAGGTTGCTCTCGACGTCTCCGGCCACAGCCTCTGCCCCCGCGACGACGACGGTGATCTCACCACGCACCCCATCACTTGCCCACGCCACGAGTTCGGTGAGCGCCCCGCGCCGCACCTCTTCGTAGGTCTTGGTCAGTTCACGGCACACCGCCGCGCGGCGGTCCCCGCCGAAGACCTCTTCCATCGCGGCCAAAGACTTGTCGATGCGGTGCGGGGCCTCGAAGAACACCATCGTCCTCTTCTCGTCGGCGAGCGCCCGCAGTGCCCGCGTCCGTTCGCCGCCCTTGCGCGGCAGGAACCCCTCGAAGCAGAACCGGTCCACCGGCAAACCCGACACGGCCAGCGCCATCAACACCGCCGACGGGCCCGGCACACACGTCACCCGGATGTCGATGCCGACCGCAGCGGACACCAAGCGGTACCCCGGATCGGAGACGGACGGCATACCGGCGTCGGTCACGACGAGAACGCGAGCGCCTTCGCGAAGTCTCTCCACGAGGTCGGCTGTGCGGGACGCCTCGTTGTGCTCGTGATAACTGACGACCTTGCCGGTCGGATTGACGTCGAGGGCCTGGCAGAGCCGTCGCAGCCGCCGCGTGTCCTCGGCTGCGATGACGTCGGCCGTGGCCAACTCGTCCGCCAGCCGGGGCGCCGCATCACGCGGATCGCCGATCGGAGTGGCCGCCAACACGAGCACACCTTCGGGAGTCTGCTCCATGTGGTGATCCTCCCACGCGCGTTGCCTACGATGGCCCGGTGACCCGGACCGAGGAGCTGCGCGAACGCCTGCTCGGGACCACTCCCACCGACCGGATCTGGGGTTGGGTCGGACCGCTGCTCATCGCGGCGATCGGAGGGTTCCTCCGGTTCTGGCACCTCGACCGGCCGTACTCGCTGGTCTTCGACGAGACGTACTACGTCAAGCAGGGCTGGTCGATGATCCAGCACGGCGTCGAGATGCGCGTC
>JBDSIV010000013.1:0-23244 GCA_039917755.1 Knoellia sp.
GAGGGCAAGAATCGCGCCGTAGGCGACTTTCCATGCGAAGGACCAGTCCTGGATCCAGGTGAAGGACTCATAGAACGCGGCGAACGGACCCGCCATCGCGCCCGCGAGCATGGCCGCGGCAAGACCGAACGCGCGGTAGCCAAGGAACGCGAAGACGAGCTCGGTGCCAAGTCCCTGGACGATGCCGGAGACGAGTGTCGTGGCGCCCCACTCCGTGCCGGGGATCATCGAGACGAGAGCGGCAACGACCTCGCAGAAGAACGCGGCACCTGGGCGTCGCACAACGAGACCGCCGACGACGCCGGCCAGGAACCACGGGCCCGCGAAGAGCCCACCGAGCGGGGCGAATCCAAAGGTCACGGCGCTCAGCGGACCGTTGTAGAACACGCCCCATCCCCAGAACGCGATGCCGAGGGCCGCGCCGAGGAAGGCGATGGTGAGGATGTCGACGGTCCGCCAGCCCAGGAGGGGGCGGGTCGCCAGGATGCTTCGGGCGCGCAGGAAGCCGCTGCCCGAGGTGGCGGTGCCGGTGGTGGCCGACTGTGTGGTGGGTGTAGCCATGACATTTTCTCCCGTGGTCTCCGGCGCAAGGCCGTTGGATACCTCGGGGAGGTGGTCCCGAAGAAAGCTGACTGGCCTTCCTCGGGTTCACCTGAGACTCGACTCCCTACGCCGGTGCGAACCGGATCAGGTGTGAGGGTCTGCGGTTGCCCGCACTCTCAGCGCTGGTGCGCTCCCCTGTCGTTTGACGATCGTCACCCTACTCCTCGTCTGTGGCAGGGTGGATCCTGAGATGAGGCCTGCGTGTGCGGGCACGCCGACATGAAGGAGTGAGCATGGGCAGCATGGTGTGGAAGATCCTGGGAACCGGCTCGGCGATCGTGGCCGGGATCGCCGCCACCAAGGTGGCTGACCAGATCTGGCAGAAGGCCGGCCAGAACAAGGGTTTCGACCCCAAGGACCCGGACTCCCCCTTCACGACGGCATTGGCGTATGCCGCCCTCACCGGTCTCGCCGCCGGCGTCGCCCGGACGTTGGCCACCCGCAAGGCTGCCCAGTTCTATGCCAAGTCGGCCGGTCACAAGCCCGCCGAGATCCTCGACCGCGACCTCTGACGCGCGACGCACCCATATCAAGTGTCCGTGAGGCCGATAACCGATAGGTGTTCGCCTGATCACCTATCGGTTATCGGTTACCGGCGCGATGGCATACCCCTACGTCCCAGGCGCTGTTCCCGATCCATGTCCTGAGCACCGGACCTGTGGAAAACTCATCCGGGTCTCGCGCCCACCGCGGCATCGTGGTCCCATGAACCGCAACACCACCTGCTCGACGTCCGCACGAGACATCCTGCGCCAGGCTCGCCGTCGGCAACGCCTGACACAGGCGCAGTTGGCCGAACGGGCGGGCATTCGTCAGACAGTGGTCGCACGCTATGAGTCGGGCCAGCAGCAGCCGACGCTTGCCGCCTTGGAGCGGCTCGTCAGCGCGAGCGGCTATCAACTCGAGTGGAACCTCAGAAACGCGAGCGGGGCCAACGAAGCCGTGGCTGTGGACATGGACCTCACGAACTCGACCCTCGGCTCGCCGTTTCCCGGACCGATCGGGCGAAGGCTCATGGCACAACTGGAGGAGGTGCTCAGCCTGATTGCCTCGAGAGGCGTCACCGATCCCACGCTCTACGGGGACGTTGCCGACGGCACCGAGGGCGCGAGTAGCCGCGTGGTCATCGGCGTGAAGGTTGCGCCGGGATTGGATCCATTGTCCTTGGTCGCCGTTGCCGGCCACCTCGGGCTGCTCATCGGGGCCGAGGTCCAGGTCCTGCCGGATGGCCGTGTCTCCGCCTACGGCTACGACGTCGGCGTGCCCCTCACTCGCGAGGAAGCTGGGCCTGCCCCTCGCTCGACGTGATCAGGGTGCGGGCGATGGGCACGCCGGCCCGGTAGGCCAGATGCAGGTGGCTGGGTGCGTCGAGGACAGCGAGATCGGCGTGCCCGCCAACCGCGATGTGTCCGATGTCGGTGCGGCGCAACGCCTTGGCTGACCCGGCGGTCGCCGCCCACACTGCTTCGCTGGGCGTCATCCCCATTTCGCGGACGGCCAGGGCGATGACGAACGGCATCGAGCTCGAATAGCAGGTGCCCGGGTTGCAGTCGGTCGCGAGCGCCACGGACACCCCAGCGTCAAGGAGCTTGCGGGCGTCCGGATAGGGCGAGCGCGTGGAGAACTCCACACCCGGAAGGAGTGTCGCAACCGTCTTGTCCGCGGCCCCTACGAGGGCTTCGAGATCGGTGTCGGACAAGAAGGTGCAGTGGTCGACGCTGGCGGCGCCCAGTTCCACGGCCAGTTGCACTCCAGGCCCATGACCGAGCTGGTTGCCGTGGACGCGCAGCCCGAGTCCGGCCTCACGAGCAGCGAGGAGGACGGCTCGCGACTCGTCTTCGGTGAAGGCATGCGGCGAGTTCGGCTCGCAGAAGACATCGGCCCACTTCGCATAGGGCGCGCAGGCCCGGAGCATGGGCCCAAGAACAAGCTCGAGATACGCCGCCCGCTCACCCCGCGCTTCCGGCGGCACGACGTGCGCGCCGAGAAACGTTGTCTCAGTGGTGAATTCGCTCGCGATGCTCAGGGCTCGGGCTTCATCCTCGACCGTGAGTCCGTAGCCGCCCTTGATCTCGATCGTCGTCGTACCCTGGTCCCGCATCTCGCGAACCCGCTGGCCGACGAGCTCGCGCAGTCGCTCGTCAGAGGCGGCCCGGGTGGCGGCGACGGAGACCCCGATGCCACCACCGTCGTAGCGCTCTCCTGTCATCCGCGCCGTGAACTCCGCCGAGCGATCTCCGTCGAAGACCAGATGGCTGTGGCTGTCGACGAAGCCCGGGAGGACAGCGCGGCCTTCTAGGTCGACACGACGGTCGGCTTCGGGCGCGGCGGAGGAGTCGCCGATCCACTCCACTCGCCCGTGGGCAACGACGACGGCGGCATCAGTCCGCAGGCCCAGGCCCGCGGCACCGGTGTCGTCGCACGTGATGAGTTCCCCGATCCCGGTGAAGACCGTTGCACTCACTGGGAGCTCCTCACGGCGGCCATGGCCTCAGTGACAATGTCATCGATGGGGCCGATCGGGTGGATGCCCCCCGAGACGATCTTGCGCCCTCCCACCACGACATCGGTGACGTCCGCCCCGGTCGCTGCAAAGATGATCTGGGCCAGTGCGGCACCACCCGTGCGACGGCTGTCGGTGCGGACGGCGACCAGATCGGCCAGGGCGCCGACCTCGATCCGGCCCCCGTCCCAGTCGAGGCTGCGATAACCACTGGCAGTCCCCATCTCGAGGAGCTGGCCGACGCCGAACTGGCCGCGCTCGTTGCTCTTGAGCCGCTCGTGCATCTCGATGCCCCGGATCTCCTCGAACGGGTCGATGACCACGTTCTGGTCCGACCCGAGGCTGATCGAAACACCCTGTGTCGCGAGCTCACAGCCCGGCCCGATGCCATCGGCGAGGTCGCGTTCTGTCGTTGGGCAGAAGCACGCGCTGGCACCTGATCGACCCATGAGCTCCAGGTCAACCTCGGACAGGTGGGTGGCGTGGACGGCAGTGAAGCCCTCTCCCAGCAGGCCGCAGTCGGTGAGGTGCTCGACCGGGCTCGCACCGTAGACCAGCTGAGTCGTGAGGTTCTCTCCCAGCTGCTCGCTGACGTGGGCGTGGACGGGCCGATCACCGACCAGCGCAGCGAACTCCGTGAGCTGTTCAGCGGTGAGGGCACGCACGGAGTGGGCCGCCGCGCCGATACGCACCATTGGACTGTCCTGCAACGCATCCACTCGCTCGGCCCAAGCCTGCACCGATCCGTCCGAGAACCGTGTCTGCACCTCGTCGAGCGGGAGGTGTCCGCTGGAGTCAAGGCCCCCCGACAGATAGCAGGTGTCGAGCAGGGTGAGGCGAATCCCGGCTTCCTCCGCCGCTGCGATGAGGGACGCCCCCATGGCATTGGGGTCGTCGTAGGGTCGGCCACCCGGTCCGTGGTGGAGGTAGTGGAACTCCCCGACCACTGTGTAGCCCGAGGCGATCATCTCGGTGAACACCGCTCTCGCGAGGGCGAAGTAGGTGTCCGGGTTGAGCCGCTGGGTCACGGCATACATCTGTTCGCGCCATGTCCAGAAGTTGCCGCCGTCGCCGTGGGTGCGGCCGCGCAACATCCGGTGGAACGCGTGACTGTGGGCATTGGCGAAGCCCGGCAGGACGATGCCGTGCAGTCGCGTGTCTGGATCACGCGGCTTGGTATCGGTGGCGATCTCGCTGATGCGCCCATCAGCGACCGTGATCCGCACTCCCCGGTGCACCTTGTCGGGCAGTTGCGCGTGCTCGCACCAGTAGGTGGTCATGACACTCCCGAGAGGTCGGTGAGAACGGTCGTGAGTGCTTGGACGCCCGCGAGGCAGTCCTGCGAGGTCGCGAACTCCTCGGGCGAGTGCGAGATGCCGGTCGGGTTGCGGACAAAGATCATCGCGGTGGGGACACCGGCGTTCGCGAGGATCCCGGCGTCGTGTCCCGCTCCGGTGCCAATGACGGGTATGCCGCCCAGTCCCGTTGCGAGGCGGCGCGCCAGTCCGGGGTCAAACGGTGTCGTTCCAGTCCAGGAGTCCTCAACAACGAGCCCGCCGAACTCCTCGACCACCTCGGTGACGTCGGCGACGACCTGGCGGACGGCGTCCTCGTCGGACCCGCGGGCGTCCAGCCAGCCGGTGACCTCGCTGGCGATGGCGTTGACCCCGCCGGGAGTCACGGCCACCTTGCCGATCGTCGCCACGCAACCATGCGCCTCGGCCGCGCGCCTGGCCGCGATGACCGCGGCGGCGAAGCCGAGCATGGCGTCATCACGATCGGCAAGGCGCGTCGTCCCAGCGTGATTGGCCTCACCCAGCGTGCGGAGTCGCCACCGGCCATGCGGCCAAATATCACTCCCCACTGCGAGAGGCGCGTCCACATCGGGCAGGGACAGGTGCCTCCCCTGCTCGACGTGGAGCTCGACGAAGCTTCCCACCCGGCGGACGGTCTCTGCGTCGGGTCCGAGCTGCTGGGGGTCGCGCCCCGCCGCACGCAGAGCCTCCGCCATCGAGACGCCATCGCCGTCGGTGAGAGAGCGTGCCCGGTCAGCGGTCATTGCCCCGGTGAGGACTCGGGAGCCCGCGCAGGCGACCCCGAAGCGGGCACCCTCCTCATCGACGAAGTTCACGACGCCGATGGGACGGTCTGGCTCCCAGCCGCTGTCACGCAGCGCATCGAGTGCTGCGAACGCCGACACCACACCGAGCGGTCCGTCGAATGCCCCACCGTTGGGGACCGAGTCAAGGTGCGAGCCCGTGACGATGCCGGGCCGTCCAGCAGCCAACGCGGCATCGGGGTCCCCCCACCACGCCCATTGGTTGCCCACCCGGTCCACCGTGACGTCGAGCCCACGCCGCTGCGCCTCGCCGACGAACCACTCACGCAACGTGTCATCCTCGCGCGTCCAGGCGAAGCGCTGGTAGCCGTTGGTCCGGGCATCGCGGCCGATTGGCATGAGTTCTCGCCACATCGGCCCGAAGGTCGCCGAGGCCTCGTTCGTCGTCGCATCGTAGGAGGTCACACGGCCATTCCACACCCCTTCGACGGTTCGGTGTCGGGGCCACACGGCATACCTGTCTGATATTCCAGACGGTCGGCGAGATGGGCCACCTACAGTCGAGACATGACCGAGCCAATGCCAGAGACCGGAGGTGCGCGACGGGCTCGTGAGGCGCTCCAAGCGAGTGGGATCGAGCACCGCATCCTCGTCTCCACCGAACGCGCGTCCTCTCTCGCCGAAGCCGCCCAGCAGCGCGGGATCGAGCCGCGCGACATCGTGAAGTCGCTGGTCGTGCGACGCGGGTCGGGGAACTACGTGTTCGTGCTGGTCCCCGGGGACCGGGAGATCTCCTGGCCCAAGCTGCGTACCCACCTCGGTGTGAACCGGCTGTCCATGCCGCCGGCCGACAAGGCACAGGAGGCGACCGGTTATGAGCGCGGGACAATCACACCGTTCGGCTCAACAACGGTGTGGCCGGTCATCGCCGACGCCACCTGTGTCGGACGCATGATCTCGATGGGTGCGGGCGCGCACGGCACCTCGGTGACCCTCGCGGCCGATGACCTGGTGCGAGTGCTCGACGCCGACGTTGCCGACGTCACCGACCCGTTCTGACCCGTTCTGCCCCCCCTCGCCTCCGAACCTGGCCGGTCTTCTTGCCCCCAGTCCACCGGATGCGGCCGGATTTCGGCCCCCGCCGGTGGACTGGGGGCAAGAAGTCGCGACGGGGGTGGGCGAGGTCAGCCCGCGTCGAGGACGTCCTGGGCCAGCTGCGGCGGGAGGTGGTCGTAGCGCGCGAACCTGCGGGTGAACGTCCCCGTGCCGTGCGAGAGCGAGCGCAGGTCGATCGGGTAGCGCGACAGCTCCTGCGCGGGGATCTCGGCGTGGATCATCGTGCGCCCCTGGTGCGGCGCCGGTTCGGTCCCGTGCACCTGTCCGCGACGTCCTGGCAGATCCGCCAGGACTGACCCCACCGACTCGTCGGCCACCTCGATGTCCACGGCGTCGATCGGCTCGAGCATCGAGACGGTGCTCTCGTTGGCGGCGTCACGCAAGGCCTGGCCGGCGGCGGCCTGGAACGCCATGTCGGACGAGTCGACCGGATGCGCCTTCCCGTCCAGCAGGGTCACCCGGACGTCGACGGCGGGATAGCCCGCGAGGACACCCTTGTCGAGTTGCGCGCGAGCACCCTTCTCGATCGCCGCGACGAACTGTCGTGGCACCGCACCCCGGACGGCTTTGTCGACGAACTCGAAGCCAGCACCGCGAGGCAAGGGCTCGACCTGCAGTCGGCAGACAGCGAACTGACCGTGCCCGCCAGACTGCTTGGCGAGTCGCCCCTCCACCTCGCACGCACGCACGAAGGTCTCGCGCAGCGCCGTTCGAAGCGGCTCTGCGGCCACTGGGACGTGGTGCTGCTCCTCAAGGGCATGGAGCAGGAGCGCCAGGTGGGCCGGTCCCATCGTCCAGAGCACGATTTGGTGGGTCTCCACATTGAGGTCGAGCCGCATCGTGACGTCCTGGGACACGAGGGTGTGGAGGACTGACGCCAGCTTGTCCTCGTCACCTTCGCTCTTCGCGCGGATCGCCACCGGCAGGAGAGGTTCCGGGAGCACCCATGGCTCGACGAGGGCCGGCTGTCCCGGCGATGAGAGCGTGTCCGTCGTCTCGGCACCGACAAGCCGGGACACGAGAACGAGATCGCCAGCTATGGCTTGGCTCTTGGGTCGAGAGTCGGCGCCGAGCGGGGCTGCGAGGGCTCCGATCCGGTCGAGATCGTCGTCGTGGTCGTCATGGCCACCGAGCCGGCCCTGCGCGAACTGCTGCAAATGGCCGGACACGTGCACGGGATCGTCTGGGCGCAGCGTCCCCGAGAAGACCCGGACGAGCGACTGCCTCCCGACGAACGGGTCGGTCGTCGTACGCACCACCTCGGCCACGAGCGGTCCCATGAGATCGCAGGTCACCGCACCGAAGTCACCACCGTTGGTGCGGTAGACCCGCGGCACAGCAACGTCCGCGGGTGAGGGCAGTGCGTGCTCGATGAGGTCAAGGAGCTCCTCGACACCGACCCCGCTGCTCGCGTTGGTCGGCAGGACCGGGAAGAAGCGGGCCGTTGCAACCGCCGTGTGCAGGTCGGCACGCAACGTCTCTGGGCCAATGCTCTCTCCCTCGAGGTAGCGCTCGAGCAATGTCTCGTCCTCGGACTGCTCGATGATCGCTTCGACCATTCGACTGCGTCGGTCCTCAAGGTCTGGGCGCTCCTCACCCGTCGCCATCGCGAGGAGGTCGACCAATCCGGTCACTTCGGTCCCCGGACCGTCCGGCTGCACCGGCACGCCCAGGGGCTCGGCCTGACCGAACGCGCGCCGACACGCCGTCACCATGGCGTCGAAGTCTGCACGCGCCTGCTCGAGCCGAGTGACCGCGATGGCGCGCGGCATCCCGGCTCCCTCACATTCATGCCACAGCATCTTTGTGGCGTCGTCGAGACCATCCACCCCCGAGACGACGAAGAGGGCGGCGTCGGCTGCCCTCAAGCCGGCTCGCACCTCACCGACGAAGTCCGGGGTGCCCGGGGTGTCGATGAGGTTGACCACGACCTCCCCACTGGCGAAGCTCGCCGCCACAATAGCCGTCGACGGGATGCGCTCGCTCTCCTTGGGGCGTCGCCCCTCGACCCGGGCCGCGACGAGGTGATCCAAGAGCGTGCTCTTGCCGGCGCCTGCCGGCCCGACAAGGACGACGTTGCGGATCTCCCGTGGGCTGGCGGGAGCGGGAGCGTCGGTGCCAGGCGGGCGGTTCACCCCTCCCACCCTGCTCTGCCTCTCGCTGAGCCACAAGGGGCACAAGACGAGGTATGCCGGGAAGACGACTTCCCGGCATACCTCGCGTTCGTGGTTTCGCTGGGGTCAGCTCTCGCGCATCGGGATACGAATGCCCTGCTCGGCCGCGGTCCGGTCGGCGATGTCGTAGCCCGCGTCGACGTGGCGGATGACGCCCATGGCCGGGTCGTTGGACAGGACCCGAGCCAGTTTCTGGGCGGCCAGTGGCGTGCCATCGGCGATGGAAACCTGTCCGGCGTGCAGGGACCGGCCCATGCCAACGCCGCCGCCCTGGTGGATCGAGACCCAGCTGGCACCCGAGCTCGTGTTGACGAGGGCGTTGAGCAGGGGCCAGTCGGCAATGGCATCGGAGCCGTCGGCCATCGACTCGGTCTCGCGATAGGGCGAGGCGACGGAGCCGGTGTCGAGGTGGTCACGACCGATGACGAGGGGTGCGCTCACATCACCCTTGCGCACGAGCTCGTTGAAGGCGAGACCTGCCGCCTCGCGCTCACCCTGACCGAGCCAGCAGATGCGAGCAGGCAAGCCCTGGAACGCAATCCGATCCTGCGCCCCCTTGATCCACTTGTGGAGTCGCTCGTTGTCGGGGAAGAGCTCGAGCACGGCCCGGTCGGTGGCGGCGATGTCCTTGGCATCACCCGAGAGGGCGGCCCAGCGGAACGGGCCCTTGCCTTCGCAGAACAGAGGACGGATGTAGGCCGGGACGAACCCGGGGAAGTCGAACGCTCGGCTGTAGCCGCCCTGACGCGCTTCGTCGCGGATCGAGTTGCCGTAGTCGAACACCTCAGCGCCAGCATCCTGGAACTCGACCATGGCCTGGACCTGCTTGGCCATCGAGGCACGGGCGCGGTCGGTGAACTCCTCGGGCTTCTTGGCGGCATACTCTGGCCAGTCCTCGAGTGAGATCCCCTCGGGAAGGTAGGACAGGGGGTCGTGGGCGGAGGTCTGGTCGGTGACGATGTCGATGGGAACACCACGACGCAGCAGCTCGGGGAAGATGTCGGCCGCGTTGCCGACGACGCCCACGCTCCAGCCGCGCTTGTCGTCCTTGGCCTTGACAGCCTTGTCGATGGCCTCGTCCAGGTTCGACGCCACCTCATCGAGGTAGCGGTGCTCGACCCGGCGACGCAGCCGCGCCTCGTCGACGTCCACGATGAGACAGGCGCCCTCGTTCATCGTGACGGCGAGCGGCTGGGCGCCACCCATCCCGCCGCAGCCACCGGTGAGGGTCAAGGTGCCGGCGAGCGTTCCGCCGTAGCGCTTCTGGGCGATGGCACCGAACGTCTCATAGGTTCCCTGGACGATGCCCTGGGTGCCGATGTAGATCCACGATCCGGCCGTCATCTGGCCATACATGGTCAGGCCGAGCTGTTCGAGCCGACGGAACTCGGGCCAGTTCGCCCAGTCGCCCACGAGGTTGGAGTTGGCGATGAGGACCCGCGGCGCCCACTCGTGGGTCTGCATGACTCCGACGGGCTTGCCCGACTGCACGAGCATCGTCTCGTCTTGCTTGAGCGTGGACAAGGTGCGGACCATCGCGTCGAAGGACTTCCAGTCCCGGGCGGCGCGGCCGGTGCCGCCATAGACGACGAGGTCGTCAGGGCGCTCGGCCACCTCGGGGTCGAGGTTGTTCATGAGCATCCGCAGTGGCGCCTCGGCGCCTCAGTGGGTGGCGTGGGTCAGGGACGTGCCGCGGGGGGCGCGGACGGGACGAGCACCTTCCATTTCCAGCTCCTGTCTTCAGGCCTTGCGTGTCTCAGCGGAAGCCCTGGCTTCCGCTGAGACACGCAAGGCAAGGGGTTTCTAGTTGAGGCGGCCGGTCACCGATTCCGCTGACCTCACCACCGCGCCATCAAGGACTGCTTCGTAGGCCGCTTCGAGGTCCGGCGCGAGGAAGCGGTCGGGGCCCGGAGCGACGTTGCCGAACTCGGCGAGGGCAGCGATGACGGCGCCCGTTGCCGGCGAGGGTTCGAGGGGAGCGCGCAACTGGATGCCGCGAGCCGCGGCAACGAGCTCGATGGCAAGGACCCGGGTCAGGGCGTCGACCGAACGGCGCAGCTTGCGCGCCCCCGACCAGCCCATCGAGACGTGGTCCTCCTGCATCGCGCTGCTGGGGATCGAGTCCACCGATGCGGGAACGGCGAGGCGCTTCATCTCCGAGACCATTGCGGCCTGGGTGTACTGCGCGATCATCAGCCCCGAGTCGACCCCGGGGTCGTGAGCGAGGAAGGGCGGCAATCCGTTGTTGCGGGCCGTGTCGAGGAAGCGGTCCGTGCGACGCTCGGAGATCGAGGCGAGGTCGGCCGCCACGATCGCGAGGAAGTCGAGGACGTAGGCCACGGGCGCACCGTGGAAGTTGCCGTTGGACTCGACCCGACCGTCCAACGTCACGACCGGGTTGTCGATGGCTGACGCGAGCTCCCACTCGGCGACGCGAGCGGCATGGTCGATCGTGTCGCGCACTCCCCCAGCCACCTGCGGGGCGCAGCGCAGCGAGTAGGCGTCCTGCACACGTGTGCACGCCTCGGGGTCCCGATGCGACTCACGAATCGGGCTGTTGGACAGCACCTTTCGCATGTTCTCGGCCGAGCGTGCCTGCCCGGGCTGCGGGCGCAGCGCGTGCAGGTCATCGGCAAAGACGTCGTCGGTTCCAAGCAGTCCCTCGACACTCATCGCCGCCGAGATGTCGGCAGTCGTCACGAGCTGGCGCAGGTCGCAGATCGCCAAGCAGAGCATCCCGAGCATGCCGTCGGTGCCGTTGATGAGAGCCAGACCCTCCTTCTCGGCGAGCTCGACTGGCGTGATCCCAGCTGCGGCCAATGCTTCGCCTGCCTCCATCACCTCCCCGTCGACGTCACGCACGAGCCCCTCACCCATGAGCGCGAGGGCGCAGTGCGAGAGCGGGGCAAGGTCACCCGAGCAGCCCAGCGAACCGAACTCATGCACGACAGGGGTGATCCCCGCATTGAGGATCGCGATGTAGGTCTCGAGCGTCTCGGCGCGGATCCCCGTGCGACCGGTCGCGAGCGTCGCGATGCGCAGCAGCATCAGCGCGCGCACGACCTCACGCTCGACCTCGGGCCCTGCGCCAGCCGCGTGCGAGCGGACCAGTGAGCGTTGCAGTTGGGCACGCAGCTCGACAGGGATGTGCCGGGTCGCGAGCGCGCCGAATCCGGTTGAGACGCCATAGTGCGCCACCGTGTCGTTCGCGAGGGCCTCGATCGTGCCGCGGGTCGCGCGCACTGCGTCCAGCGCTGTCGCAGTCAGCTCGACCGGCGCACCGTGGCGCGCCACGCGCACGACGTCATCGATGCTGAGGTGCTCGCCGCCGAGGCTGACCGGGTGGTGCTTCGTCTGGGTGTCCGTCATGGGTCAAGCACACCGCAGGTATGCCGGGAGCAACAGCCGTGCACCCGGCATACCGTCTGGCATTCGAGACTGTTGCTCGAGGAACCTGGGTCAGGCGTGCGAAGCGACCACGCCGTCCTCGTCGACCCAGACCTGCTGGCCGGGGACGAACTCGACGCCGCCGAACGACACGGGCACGTCGCGCTCGCCCACGCCGTCCTTGGCGCTCTTGCGCGGGTTGGAGCCCAAAGCCACTGCACCAAGGGGCAGTTCGCGCAGGGCCACGACATCGCGCACCACGCCATGGATCACGACACCGGCCCATCCCTGGCCCACCGCGGACGCGGCGATGAGGTCGCCCATGAGCGCCGACTCGAGCGACCCGCCGCCGTCGACGACGAGCACGCGCCCGTCACCCGGCTCGGCGAGCGCGGCCTTGACGATGGCGTTGTCGCGGTGGCAGCGAACAGTGCTGATCACCCCGGTGTAGGCCGTGTGCCCGCCATAGTGACGCAGCTGCACCGAGCAGGACTGGAGGCTGTCACCCCGCTCGTCCCAGAGGTCCGCGGTCGAGACGTCCGAGCCACTCATGCGACGTCACCCTTGACCGTGAGGACAGGGCAGTGGGCATCAAGCAGGATGCGCTGGGCGACCGAGCCCATGATGAGCTTGCCCACCGGCGTGCGGTGACGAAGACCGATGACGAGGACGCTCGCCTGCACCTCTGCTGCGACCTGGAGGATCGCCTCGGCCGGGTCGTTGCCCTCCTCGATCCGACGCACCTCGGCCTGGAGGCCGAGCTCGTCGAGGTCGCGCCGCAGCCGGGACAGCTGCTCCTCGGCGGCACGGTGGGCGTCGGCCAGCACGTCATCACGGGACATGTTGATCACGAGCAGGGACTCGTGACGCCGACGCGCCTCGTCCACTGCAGCGGTCACCGCCACTTCTCCCAGGGCATTGGGCACATAGCCCACAAGAACTGTCATCAGAACGAGCCTCCTTCGCGACCCACATGGGTCATCAGGTCTGTCTCATGGTCGTCGGGGCCAGGACCGCTCCCGCCGTTGCGCCGGCGCCGAACCAGACCCACGAGCGGCCACAGGAGAGCGATGACGATGAGGCCGTAGCAGACCCAGGCCACCGGGCCGCCGACGAACCCATCGAGGTCGCCACCGCTGAGCTGGAGCGAGCGTCGTCCCTGCTTCTCGGCCAACGGACCGAGGATGACGCCCACAATGAGCGGCAGCACAGGGAGTCCGAAGCGTCGCATCGCGAAACCGAGCAGACCCAGTGCCAGGAGCAGCCACAGGTCGAACGGCTGGGAGTTCACCGCGTAGGCACCCATGGAGGCAAAGAAGAGGATGCCGGCATACAGGTAGGGACGCGGGATCTGGAGCAACTTGGCCCAGGCTGGCGCCAGCGGGAGGTTGAGCAGGAGCAGCATCGTGTTGCCGACGAACAGGCTGGCAATGAGGCCCCAGACGAGAGCTGGCTCCTTGGTGAGCAGCAGTGGCCCGGGCTCGAGGCCCCAGCCCTGCAGGGCCGCGAGCATGATCGCCGCGGTGGCGTTGGTCGGCAGTCCGAGGGCAAGCAGCGGCACGAGCGTGCCCGCGGCAGAGGCGTTGTTGGCTGCCTCCGGGCCCGCGACACCCTCGATGGCGCCGTGCCCGAACTCCTCGGGGTGCTTGGTGAGCTTCTTCTCGGCCGTGTAGGAGAGCAGGGTCGGGATCTCGGCGCCGCCCGCGGGGAGCGCACCGAAGGGGAAGCCGAGGGCAGCACCGCGCAGCCAGGGTTTCCACGACCGCTTCCAGTCACTCTTGCCCATCCAGGGGCGACCGACCGGAATCACCTCACCGGCCTTGCGGCGCAGGTGGGCCGCGACCCACAGGCCTTCGCCGACAGCGAAGATGCCGACGGCGACGACAACGACGTCGATGCCGTCCGCCAGCTGGGGGATGCCACCGGTGAGGCGCTGTTGGCCGGTCACGAAGTCGATGCCGACGACACCGATGGTCAGTCCCAGAACCAGGGAGGACAGGCCACGGATGCGAGAGGCACCCAGCACGGCCGTGACACCAGTAAAGGTGAGCAACATGATCGCGAAGTACTCAGGTGCGCCGAGGCTGATCGCGAACTTCACGACCTGAGGCATGAGGAAGACGATGCCCAAGGTGCCGATGGTGCCGGCGATGAACGACCCGATGGCCGCGGTCGCGAGCGCCTGGGAGGCGCGCCCGGCCTTGGCCATCTTGTTGCCCTCGATGGCGGTCACGACCGACGAGGACTCACCCGGGGTGTTGAGCAGGATCGAGGTGGTCGATCCGCCATACATGCCGCCATAGAAGATCCCCGCGAACAGGATCATGCCCTGCACGGGCTCAAGGCCATAGGTGATGGGCAGGAGCAGCGCCACGGTCATGGCGGGCCCGATGCCCGGCAGGACGCCGACGGCCGTGCCGACGGTGACACCGATGAGGGCAAAGAGGAGGTTCATCGGCGACAGGATGTCGCCAAATCCTCCGATGAGGCTGTTGAGGTTGTCCATCAGAGGATTCCTTGCAGGATGCCGGCCGGGAGGTTGACACCGAGACCGACCGCGAACGCATAGAACGTCAGGAGCGACAGGGTCACGCCGATGATCAAGCCGCGCACGTGGTGCTTGTTGCCGAGCGCGAAGGACGCTCCCCAGAAGAGGATCGCCCCGCTGATGACCCAACCCAGCGGCTCGATGAGGACGGCGTTGAGGCCGAAGGCCGCGATGAGCAGGCCGATTGTGCGCCAGTCGACTCGCGTGCCGAGGTCGATGTCCTCGCCCGCCTCCATCTCCCCCGTGCCACCGCGGGCGACGTCCAGGGCAAAGAAGATGGCGATGATGATGAGCGCCCCGCCGAGCAGTACCGGCATGGCCTTGGGGCCGATGGCGTCGTTGCTCGAGCCGGCACTTCCGATGCGACTGGCGTCGAAGAGGATGTACGCGCCGAGCAGGCCAAGGGCCGCGCACAGTGCGTACTGTGCGCGGTCCTTGGTCCCGCCCGCAACCTCAGCCGAGGCCGTGGTTGTGGGCTGGGTCATGCCAACCCGAGCTGCTTGAGGATGTCGGCGACGGAGACGTCCTGCTCCTTGAGGAACGCACCGAACTCGTCACCGGTCTGGAAGGCGTCGGTCCAGCCGCGCTTGGCCTCCTCGTCCTTCCACGCCTGGGTGTCGTGCATCTTGGTGAGCGCGTCGATCCAGACCTTCTTGTCCTCGGCGGTGATGCCGGGAGGGGCCACGATGCCGCGCCAGTTCGTGAAGACCAGGTCGATGCCCTGGTCCTTGAGCGTCTTGACGTCCGCCAGTGCCTCGACGGGCTTCTCGCTCGTGACGGCGAGGACGCGGACCTCGCCAGCCTTGACCTGGTCGAGGAACTCACCGAAGCCACTGGCGCCGAACGCGATCTTGTTGCCGAGCAGCGCCGGAAGGAGTTCCCCGCCACCGTCGTAGGTCACGAAGTTGACCACCTTGGGGTCGATGCCCACCGCCTTGGCCAACTGCATCGGGAGCAGGTGGTCGGGGCCACCCGGGGAGGAGCCACCGCCGATGGCGAACTTCTTGGGGTCGGCCTTCCAAGCCGCGACGAGCGAGGCCATGTCCTTGTAGGGCGAGTCCTTGGGCACGACGATCGCGCCGGCCTCTTCGATCAGCTTGGCGATCGGAGTCGTCTCGGCGAGCGTGGCCTTGGACTTCTGGGTGTATGCCGCACCCACGACTCCCAGCCCCATCTGCATCGCGAGCTTTCCGTTGCCCTTCTCGTTGACCATCCGCTGGAGGCCGACGGTGCCGCCTGCTCCGGGGAGGTTGAAGACCTGGATGCTGCCGGTGATCTTGTCGGACTCGAGCACCTTGGCCGCGGTGCGCGCCGTGGTGTCGTAACCGCCGCCGGGGGCGTTGGGGACCATGATCTGCAGACCCGTGGCGGGCTTGGCCTCGGACGAGGTGCTGGCACCGGTGTCGGTGCCCTTGTCTGCGGTGGCGCCGCAGGCGCTCAGGGCGAGGGACGCGGCCACGAGCGCTGCGCCAAAGAGGGTGGTCGGACGTGATCTCATCGGTGAGACCTTTCGGGTCAGGGGTAGCAGGGGGGACACTGTCCCCTCAGGTGGGTCTTGATGAGACTGACTGCCGAACCCGCCCATGTCCCGCTTCTGTCCGCAATGAAGGTTGAGTACATAGTGGTCACGCTCGCTCGGCGCCGCACACCGGGCCGAACGACGCTCGGACGCACCACCTTGGCCGGCCAGTTGCTCGTGCTGCAGGTGGCGGTGATCCTCGTCGTCCTCGTGCTCGTCGGGGCCCTCTCCCTCGCGCAGTCCGAGGCGACGTTCACGCGGGTGGAGGGCCGCAGGGTCACCGCCCTCGCAGAGCAACTCGGGAGCAATCCGCTCGTGCGCAGCAACCTCGAGATCCCCGAGACCCGCACCGGACTGGCCACTTTGGCCCAGTCCTTCGTGACGCAGTCGTCCGTGGGTTCGGTGACCTTCGCCGACGCCGACGAGGACGTGCGCGTGTCCACCGACCCGTCCTTCGAGGGTCAGCGAATTCCCCTTCCCCGAGAGGCCGTTGGCGACGGGGCGAGCTGGTCCGGCACCCTCACGCTGGAGGGTCAACGTCAGCTCGTGGCGCAGGTCCCTGTCTTCTCGGTGAGCAAAGCCCGCATCGGTCAACACCTCGGCACCGTGATGATCACCGAACCCTTCCCCTCGGCCTGGGCAAGGGCTCAGGGCGCGTCGTCCTATCTGCTGACCTATGTCGGAGGTGCTCTGCTCATCGGGCTGCTCGGTTCGTGGCTGCTCGCACGACGCATCAAGCGCCAGACGCTGGGGATGGAACCGAGCGAGATCGCTGGGTTGGCCGAGCACCGAGAGGCCCTCATCCACGGCATCGCGGAGGGCGTCATCGCGCTCGACCCGCAAGGCAGGGTCACCCTCGTCAACGACGTCGCCCGTCGACTGCTTGACCTGCCCGAGCACGCCGAGGGCCTGACTCTCGCGGACCTGCGCGTCAGGGGCCGGCTGCTCGAGGTTCTCTCGGGTTCAGACAACGACGATGCCGGCGACCGGGTCGTCGTCCGCCGCGGCCACGTCCTTGTCATGAACCGGATGACCGTCGAGCACGACGGCCGCGCGCTCGGCACCGTGACGACCCTGCGGGACCGGACGGCGCTCGCCGACATGGAGCGCCAGCTCGGGACGTTCCGGAGCACGACCCAGTTGTTGCGTGCTCAGGCTCATGAGTTCGCCAACCAACTGCACACCATCAGCGGGCTCATCCAGATCGGTGAATACGACGAGGTCGTCCGCTATGTCGACGCCGTGAGCGAGCGCCGCAACTCCCTCGACCTGAGCATCAACAGTCGCATCGGCGACCCCGCAGTCGGCGCCCTTCTCATGGCCAAGGCGAGCTTGGCTTCCGAGCGACGCATCGAGTTGCGCATCACCGATACGACCGCGTTGCAACGGTTGCAGCCCGAGGACTCCGCGGACGTCGGCACTGTCGTGGGGAATCTCGTGGACAACGCCCTCGATGCGGTGACGAGCGGGAGCACCACGTCCGAGTCCTGGGTGGAGGTCGCGATCACCCAGGACACCTCGAGCGTTGAGATCGTCGTCTCCGACTCGGGCCCTGGGGTCCCCGCCGACATCGCCGACGAGGTCTTCGAGCAGGGATTCACGACCAAGTCCGGCGGCGAAGGAACCCGAGGTATCGGGCTGGCCCTCACTCGTCTGCTGTGCGAACAGCGCGGCGGCGAGGTCGTGGTCAGCTCGAGCGAGACCGGGGCCCACTTCACCGCGCGGCTGGGTGTCGCCACGAGCGAGGACGTCCTGGCGGGCAATTTCCCCGTTGCCGGAGAGGGATTGCGCTCATGATCTCGGTCCTCATCGTCGATGACGACTTCATGGTGGCTCGGGTGCACCGGGCCTTCGTCGAGCGCACCGAGGGCTTCGAGGTCATCGGCGTCGCGCACTCCGGTGCAGACGCGATGGCGATGGCGCGAGAGCTCTCCCCCGACCTTGTGCTGCTCGACCTCTATCTCCCCGATCGCTTCGGTCTCGACGTCGTCGCCGAGCTCCGCCACGCGGGTTCGCACAGCGACGTCATCGTCATCTCTGCCGCGAAGGAGGTCGACGCTGTCCGGGCCGCGGTGCGGCACGGGGTCGCGGACTACCTCCTCAAACCCTTTGCTTTCGATGACCTTCGCGAGCGACTTGAGGGGTATGCCGCCCAACGCACCTTGCATGACGCGTCACCCGAGGACCAGGCCGGCGTGGATCGACTCTTCGCGCGGTCGACCGCCTCTCGGACGAACCCTTCGGCGGCCATGCCCAAGGGCCTCAGCCCCGAGACTGCCCAGCTCGTCGAGGCGACGTTGCGGTCGGCCACGGCGGGAGTGTCCGCGTCGGAGACGGCCGAGGCGATCGGCATCTCGCGCGTCAGCGCTCGCCGCTACCTCGAGTACTTCACCGGCAAGGGCGAGGCCGAGGTCTCGTTGCGCTACGGCAACACCGGTCGCCCCGAGCGTCGCTACCGCCCCACGTCTGCGGCTCCGCGCACCTGAGCACGAACCAAGGTAGGCCGGCCGCTCTTGGCGCGCACACGGCATACCTTGTCGTGCCCTTCAACGGCACCTCCTTCCCCGCGGGGAGGGAGGGGCCTTGTTTTTTCACAACTTCTTTGTAACTATTGAAGTGGCGAAAGGACCCGATCATGACCATGACGCCCACCATTCTCTACGTGGACTTCACCTGCCCCTGGAGCTACCTCGCCCATCGGCGCCTGGCGCTCCTGTCAGCCGACGGCATGGACGTCGAGGTCCGCGCGGTCGAGCACGAGCCGAAACGCTCCCACCTCGGACTTGTGGACAAAGACGAGTTCCCGCGCCTGCGCGAGGAGGTCAGTCGCGTGGAGCACGCCCTCCTGCCCGGTGAGTCGCTGCCCATTGAGCTGCGCGGCTTCGTCCCCAACACCAGGGCGGCCATCTCGGCCTACGCGGAGTCCTCGTGTGCAGGGGTGGCGCCGATCGCGGCTCCGATCCTGTTCGAGGCCCACTGGCGCGACGGACTCGACCTCGGCAACCCTTCCGTCGTCCGCGTCCTTCTGGCCGATGCCGTGATGTCGGGTACCTCCCCGAGCGACCCGCAGCGCCGCTGGGGACACTGCGTCGACGTCACTGGCGGCCCCATGACCTCGATGGCGTGGCAGCTCGTGCGCGCCTGGCGCCACCAGTGGACCGACCTGGAGAAGGAAGTGGTGCCTGTCCTGCTACCGGAGACGGGGAACATCCGTTATGGAGTCGACGCCGTCGACCACCTGGGTCAGCTCCTTATGGAGCGCGGGATCGACCCGTCCACCGAGCCGGTCTGGCCTCAACCCGGACCACGGCCACCCCTGGACGGCCACGGGCGCACCCAGATTCTCTACGGACCTCTCGGCGTCGCCTGATGTCGCACCCGACGAACGCCCTCGGGCCCACCCGCCGACAGGTTCTCGACCAGCTCCGCCAGACGGGGTCCGCGACGGGCGCGGCTGACGTCGCGCAGGACGTGGGCCTGCACACGAACGGTGCCCGGTTCCACCTCGAGGCACTCGTCGAAGCCGGCCTTGCCACGCGCGCGGCCGAGGACCGCACCGCACGAGGACGGCCCAAGGTCCTCTATGCGTCCTTGCCCGCCACCGGCGGCGAGGTCGACGGATACAGGGAACTGGCAGAGGTGCTCGTCGATGCGCTCGCAGGGCCGACGGGTTCCTTGGCGTCGAAGAGCTCGGTAGCGGAGGAGGCCGGCGTCGCGCGGGGACGGCGACTGGCAGCGGAACTGAGGTCGCCGGAGCCGGAGTCGGAAGGGGAGACGGTCTCGGGCCACCCCACGAACCACCCTGCCCTCACGCCTGCCCAAGCGTCCGATGTTCTCGTCGACCGACTCGGAAGACTCGGTTTCGTGTCCCGCTCCGTGGCAACTCGCGCCGGGCGGCGGATCGACATCAGGCCCTGCCCGTTTCTCGACCTTGCACGGGCCCACCCCGAGATCGTCTGTGCGGTGCATCGTGGGCTGATGACCGGAGTGCTCGAGGGAACGGGTGCGCCGCTGGAGGTCGCCGACCTCGAGCCGTTCGCCCGACCGGACCGGTGCGTGGCCCACTTGCGCAGCGCCTGACCGTCCCACCCCTTCTCGGGCATGCACTCTTAGGCAAACTTGCACGGTAGTGCAGTAGTTGGTTAACCTGCTGCACATGAGTGACACCTCTGATCCCATGGCGAGCGACGGCTTGCGCGCCCGCAACCGCGAGCGCACCACCAAACGTCTTGAGCAGGCGGCGTGGGATCTGGTCGCGGAGAAGGGTTTTGGCGCGGTGACGGCCGACGCTGTCGCCGACCGTGCCGAAGTGTCACGACGCACGTTCTTCAACTACTACCCGCGCGTCGAGCTCGTCCTGCAGGAGCCGATGCGTCAGGTGATCGGTGGGCTGGTCGACCGGTTCGTCGAGCGGCCCGCCCATGAGAACGTCGCCGAGTCCTTGGCCGCAGTGCTCACCGAGCCCCTCGACGCCGAGTTCCTCGAGAAGGCCGTCATCTGCTTCGGTCAGGTGGGGGAGTCGTCGGCGGCGAGGTTCTTCCTCATGGAGGCGCAGGCCGCAGAGGTGGCCCAGGTCGCCGAGGCGCTCAGGCGCCGCGACCGGACGAGCGACGATCTGTATGCGCAGGTCGTGGCGGGTGCCGTCATGGCCGCCGGTTACGCCGCGACGATGACGTGGGTCAACACCTCCCACGGCCAGGTGAACGACGCCACCCGACAGCGGCACCTCGACCTCCTTCGACAGGCCTTTGCCCACTTGTTCACGGCCTTCTCCCTGGCCCAGCCCTCAGACCCCGATCAGGAGTCCTGACCATGGCCCTGCTCCTCTATCGCCTCGGGCGATTCACGGCTCGCCATGCCAAGCTCACTCTCGTCGCGTGGCTCCTGCTGCTCGTCGGACTCGGCGGCGCGATGGCGACCGTCGCGACGCCCCCGACCTCGGCGATCAGCATCCCCGGTGCGCAGTTCCAGTCTGTGCTGACGCAGCTCGGGCGTGAGATCCCGGCCGCTGCCGGTGGTATTGGCACCATCACCATCGAGAGCAAGACCGGCCCCTTCACTGCGGCTCAGCGTGCGGCGATCGAGCGCACCCTGGCGCAGTGGGAGAAGGCGCCACACGTCCAGTCGGTCATGAACCCCTTCGAGACCCAGAAGAGTCTCGACGACTCCGCCGCCAAGGTGGCTGAGGGCAAGACCGAGTTCGACGCACAGGACTACAAGCTCCAGCAGGGTCACTGGCTCTACGACGAGGGCCAGCGCGACCTCGCGAAAGCCCGCGCCGAGCTCGCCTCCCTCGAGAGTTCCGGTCGGGGTCAGAGCGAGCAGGCCCGCGTGCTGCGCTACGAGATCCCCAACCGGGTTCGCGGCAACGCAGAGATCAAGGCCCAGCTTGACGAGGGTGACACCAAGATCGCTGCCGCCCGCGTCGAACTCGCCGACGGTCAGGGCCTGCTCGCCCTCACGGACGGCGCGCGCTTCATCAGCGCCGACGGTGACGCGGCCCTGCTCCAGATCCAGTTCGACAAGGCGATCGCCCAACTATCACCCGAGATCCGCGCCCACATCCCCGAGATCGGCGCCCAACTCGCCGACGACGGCCTGCGCGTGGACTACAACGCCGACATCCTCCAGACCCGCAGCATCGTCGGCGTCGGTGAGGTCATCGGCTTCGCCATCGCGGCCGCCGTGCTCCTCGTGATGCTGGGCAGTCTCATCGCCGCGGGCCTGCCGCTGCTCGTCGCCCTCGTCGGAGTCGGCGCCGGGCTGCTCGCCGCCATGGCCGCGACCGCGTTCTTCGAGATGAACTCGATGACACCGGCACTGGCCCTCATGCTCGGCCTCGCCGTCGGTATCGACTACGCCCTGTTCATCGTGAACCGTCACAGACAACAACTTCTTGACGGTATGCCGGTGCACCACTCGATCGGTCTGGCCACCGGAACGGCCGGCAACGCTGTGGTCGTCGCCGGCGCGACTGTGGTCATCGCCCTCGGTGCGCTCACCGTTTCGGGTCTGCCGATCCTCGCGCAGATGGGTCTCGTGGCCGCCGGCACGGTCGCTCTGACGGTGCTCGTTGCCTTGACCGTCACCCCTGCGGTGTTGAGCCTCATGGGTCGTCGCGTCGTGTCGCGCCGGGCATGGCGTCGCCGCGAGGCTGCCACTGTCGCTCAGGCTGCTGGTGCGAATGACGTTGCCGTGGAGGCGGATGGTGAGCCCTCGGGACGCGGCTCCGGCCGCTGGGCCGTCCTCGTCACGAACCACCCGTGGCGCGCGATCATCCTCACCATCGTCACCATCGGGCTGCTGGCCGTGCCTGCCCTGTCCCTGCGCCTCGGCCTGCCCGACGGCAGCAGTGAGCCCAAGGGCTCCAGCGCCTTCCACTCCTACACGACCGTCGAGAAGGACTTCGGCGCCGGCGCCAACGGGCCGGTCGTGGCGGTGGTCTCCTTCGACAAGCCCCTCGCCCAGGCCGACGTCGCTCACCAGCAGGTGAAGCACGGCCGAGCACTGTTCAACCTCGTCGGTGCCGAGCGAGTCGTGCCCTTCGGTGTGAGCGAGGACCGCGACACCCTCGCGTTCCAGGTCGTGCCGGTCG
Organism: Knoellia sp.; assembly: GCA_039917755.1. Classification (GTDB taxonomy): domain Bacteria; phylum Actinomycetota; class Actinomycetes; order Actinomycetales; family Dermatophilaceae; genus Knoellia. Next base: position 22,505 of record JBDSIV010000013.1, read on the forward strand.
AGGGTCCCACGAGCGAGTCAACGGTCGATCTCGTCCACAACATGCGCGATCTCAGCGAGCACATGCCCGAAGGCACTCACCTCGGCATGACCGGTCAGACCGTCGCCAACATCGAGATCTCGGCCAAGCTCGCGAGTGCCCTACCGCTCTATGTCGCGCTCGTCGTCGGCCTGTCGCTGCTCCTGCTCATGGCCGTGTTCCGCTCAGTCCTCGTGCCGCTCGTGGCGACGGCCGGGTTCCTGCTGTCGGTGGCCGCCAGCTTTGGTGCTGTCGTCGCGGTCTACCAGTGGGGCTGGCTCGCTGACCTGCTGCAGGTCAGTCGTCCTGGGCCGATCATGCCGTTCATGCCAACCCTGCTCATCGGCGTGCTGTTTGGTCTGGCGATGGACTACCAGATGTTCCTGGTGTCCGGCATGCATGAGGCCCACGCCCACGGCGAGGACAGCCGCAAGGCAATCCGCACTGGATTCCGGCAGGGCTACCGGGTCGTCGTGGCAGCCGCCCTCATCATGATCGCCGTCTTCGCGGGCTTCATCTTCGCCCACCTCACGATGATCCGACCCATGGGTCTGGGTCTCGCGATCGGGGTGGCCGTCGATGCCTTCCTCGTGCGCATGACACTCACCCCAGCAGTGCTGCACCTGTTGGGTGAGCGTGCTTGGTGGATCCCGCGCTGGCTCGACCGCCTGCTGCCCGACCTCGACGTCGAAGGGACGGCGCTGCGCGCCCACCTCCAGCGC